>JBAQGR010000152.1:0-19346 GCA_049287895.1 Desulfatitalea sp. | reverse complement strand
GGCGGGCAGGCCAGGGGGAAGACGTTGATGCGGAAAAACAGGTCTTCGCGGAATTCTCCTCTGTAAATCAGCTCGTCAAGGTTGCGGTGCGTGGCTGAAATGATGCGGACATTCACTTTGACGGGCGTGTGTTCCCCCACCCGTTCGATCTCCTTTTCTTCCAGCACTCTAAGCAGTTTCACCTGGGTGCCCAAAGGGATATCGCCGATTTCATCCAGGAAGATCGTGCCTTCGTGGGCGGCTTCGAAACGGCCGATCCGCGCGCGGTCAGCGCCGGTGAAGGCCCCTTTGGCATGGCCGAAGAGTTCGCTCTCCAGCAGGTTTTCGTTCAGCGCCGCGCAGTTGACTTTGATAAAGGGTTTGTCGCGCCGCGCGCTGACCTCATGAATCGCGCGCGCCACCAGTTCCTTGCCGGTTCCGCTTTCGCCGCTGATCAGCACCGGTGCTTCGGTCAGACCTACATTTGCCACCATTTCAAATAATGTCTGCATGACCGGAGATCGGCCCAGGATGCCATGGTATCCCTCATCCAGGAGGAGCGTCCGGCGCAGCGAAAGAATTTCCTCCTGCTGGCGCACGATCTCCGACATATCTTTGAGGGTCTCGACCGCGCCGATGAGCCGGCCGTTTTCATCACGCAAAACGGCGGCACTTTTTATGATCGTCACGGCCCGATTGTCCTTGTTGATAATGGTGCAGCGTTTGGTTTTGATGCCACCGGCGGCAAATAGACCGCACCATTTGGCTCCCGCGCCTTTGCCGATGATCTTGCAGCCCGTACAATCCAGCACCCGGCATAATTGCCCCACCAATTCCGCGGCTTTAAAGCCCGTCAGCTGCTCCGCAGCGGGGTTCACGGCCACAATCCGGCCCTTGGGATCTACCACCATGACGCCGTCTTGCAGGGTATCTACAATTGTCTTCCAATAGCGGGACAGATCCATAAGCGCTCCTATGTCGGGAGATGGTTAATGGCTTTTGTTAACATGTGTTAACATAGCAATGCCCGGCTCTCCTTGCAAGCGCATTCATCTTGAAAAAATTCTGCATATATCCAGGTGGTTAATAATATCGGCGGTTTTGGCATGTCCATTGCTCTGAAACATGCGGCCGCACCTGTCCATTCACATGAAAGGATCAATAGCCGCGCACAAGGCTTAGGAGGAGAGCAACATTAACGGGTTGGGTGTTCGACTCAACCAAGGAGGGTTTATGGGGTTTTGGGCTCAATTGAAGACAAGATTAAAACTGTATCGAATCGTCGCCGCAATGCTGTTTGTATTCCTTTCGTTGTCCTGGAGTGCCTGGGCGGCGGATGATACGCAAGCGCTGCGCCAGCAGATGGAGGCCATGAAGCAGCAGATGGAGGATCTGCAGAAAAAGCTCGACCAAACGGAAGCCCATACCGCCAAACAAGCGGAAGCCTCCCAACAGATCGAGGAGCGGCTCGACCAAGCCGAACTCCACACCGCGACGGATAAGGTTTCCTTCGGCGTTGAACTGCGCTCCCGGGCCGAATCCATCCATTACCAGGACATTCGCATTGCGCCCGCCTCCTTTACCAACCTTTTCTTTGTACCCTACACCGGGCTTCCCGGCGGCGGTTTCAATGGTGGGACTTTGAGCCAGCTTCAAAGCAGCATGGCGGGCTTGGTGGCGGCCGGGATGATTCCACCCGCTGAGAAGGTGGATGCCGACAATGATATTATTTACACCAATCGCCTGCGCCTGGAGATGAAAGCCCGCGTCAATTCCCAACTGACTTTCGGCGGGCGGTTGGCGGCCTACAAGGTTTTTGGGGACAGCACCGGGGTAGAAGTCAATCAGGGCAGCCTGGGAGATGTCACCTTTGACGGCAACACCTCGAGCCTGCCCCACGGTGATACGATTCGATTGGAGCGGGCTTTTTTCAATTATGCCTTTGATACGGAAACCGTCCCGGTGAATCTTTCCGTGGGTCGGCGCCCCTCTACGGAAGGCCCCCCATTGGAGTACCGCAACAACAGTATGGAAGGCGGTTCACCCATGGCCACCATCATCAACTGGCAGTTTGACGGTGCCTCACTCACCTTCGGCCTGGAAGATGTGACAAGCATTCCGGGTGCGGCCGTCAAACTTTGCTACGGTGTCGGGTTTGAAGGCGACTGGGGCAACAACTCTTCCCTGGCCAGCAGCCAGCCCGAAGTGGATGATGTGCATATGTATGGGGTGATCACCGATCTTTACGATGATGAGGTCACCAGCGCGGTGGTGACGTACGCGCACGCCTCGGGCATCACCGACGGCTTTACCGGGTTGACGGTCATGCCGTTCATTGTCTCCATCCAGGATTCCGACGGTAACGGCAGTGCCGACAATTATGTCTTCGAACCCAACACGGGTGGGTATATCAGCCGGATCGAACCCATGACCGAAATCGGCGACTGGGATGCGGCCTCTTTGCTGCTGCGCACCAACCTGAAGGAAAAAGTGGCTGATGTCGATCTCTTTCTGGCCGGTTCGTGGAGCCATACTGACCCGTCCAACATCTCGCGCAATCCGTACTACCAAATCATGGGGATGGGGCTGCTCAGCTCCAATGGAGATTTGGAACCCCATGACGGCTACAGCGTTTATACGGGCATCGTCTTTAACATGCCCTGGAATGCGCGCCTGGGCCTGGAGTATAACTGGGGATCTGAATATTGGTTCAACATGACAGGTGCCGAAGATTCCCTTGTTGGCAGTAAATTGGCCGCCCGCGGCCAGGTTTGGGAGGCGTACTGGCATCAGCAAATATTCAAAGACAACTTCTTCATCACTCTGGGTGGTCAATACTATGACTACGATTACACAGGTAGCGGCAACCCGCTCGGCGCCCCCGTAAAAATCTCGGACGTTACGGCCCTGGATTCCTCCAACGCCGTTGTCGATAAGGTCTGGTTGGCATATTTATCGGCGACTTTGCGGTTTTAGCGGGACGGCGCCTCAGACGAAACAGGTGTTAACTGTAAATGGCAAGTGTTAACAAATGAAATATCAAAGGAGAATTGAAATGGTGAAAAAAAGTGCGATCAGCGTTTTGGCTCTTTTTCTGTCCTTATGCTTTTTCGGAGCCGTCATGGCCGCTGAAAAGGGCAATGAACGCAAGGGCAAGTATACCTATCGCAATGTCTACAAAGCCTGTTTTGAGCGCGGTGCCGTCGAATCCCAAAAACCGACGCTGAATCCCGATACCAAAACCCAGGCCCAGTGGACACGGGTTTTCGAAAGCAAGGAGTTTGAACAGTTTGGCTGCCAGCAAGAGTGGGGCGCTCTTTCTGCAGAGGACCTTGCCGATATTTATGCTTATCTCCATGAGCATGCCGCTGATTCACCGTCGCCGGCGAAGTGCAAGTAGTGCCCATCCATAAATGGCTATTTTCGCCGATTTCTGCGTTGGGCTCAAATTTTAATCCTCGAAATACTTCAATGTATTCCTGCGGTTAAAATTTTCGCCCGCCTTGAACTCGGCGAAACTATCTCATTTATGGCTCATTTATGGATGGACACTCAGTAGCAAGCAAATGCTGAAGCGCCGGCGGGCACCAGAGAGGTTTGGGAACAAGGTATCGAAGTACAAGCATAGGGGACGGAGCTATGATCAAACGGCAAGGGGCAGGTGCACGGACCGCGACCACGGCTTTACTGGTAGTGGTCTTGCTATGGTTGTCGCTCCGAGCGGCCGCCGCGGACAGCGCTGATCCGGCTCCGGGCCGCACCATGGCCCAACAGGCCACCCATGGTCAAGCCCACTGGACGACGACCGACCACAGCAAACACGCAGCCCTGCAAAAGGATTTCTGCAATGGAAATGCGATCACGGCGGCCTGTCTTTCCTGTCACTCCGAAGCCGCGGAACAGTTCAAGCAGACGATTCACTGGACCTGGATCGGGGATACGGTCGCCGGCGGGAAGCAATTGGGCAAAGCCGGTGACTCGTTGAACAATTTTTGTCTTTCCACCAAGAAGATGGCCGATAAAAGCTGTTTGGATTGCCATCCGGGTTGGAATGGCGTTACCGAAGGGATCAACTGCCTGAACTGCCATAGCCAAAAGAAGGTCAACTGGTCCGAAGCTTTCGAAGATTACAACGCCTTTGTCCAGTCGGACGAGCCCGCCGAAAAGGAGTTGGCTCAGGAGATTCAGAAGGAGATCCGATCCGCGGCTCAGAGCATCGGTCTGCCCACGCGCCAGAATTGTGGTGAGTGCCATTTCAAAGGCGGCGGCGGTGACGGCGTCAAACACGGCGATCTGGACAGCTCTCTGACCAAACCCAACAGGGCGCTGGATGTGCATATGGGGGTGGATGGCCAAGATTTCCAGTGCACCCGGTGTCATACCACCGTGCAACATCGTGTGGCCGGCCGGATTTACACCAAACCGGCTTATACCGAACGTAAAAGCCTGATCCAGGACGATCTGACCACCAAGATCACCTGCGAATCGTGCCACGGCGGGACACCTCATGAAAAGGGGCATAAAGCCAACGATCATACCGATAAGGTCGCCTGTCAGAGTTGCCACATTCCGGAGTTCGCCCGGGTTCTGCCGACCAAAATGTCCTGGGACTGGTCCCAGGCGGGCAAACTCAAGGAGGGCAAGCCCTACAAGGAAAAGGGTCCCGAGGGCACCATCGACTACATGTCGATTAAAGGCGCCATGACCTGGGGTAAAAACATCCAACCCGAATACGCCTGGTTTAACGGCGCCATGAATACCCTGACCGTCAAAGACAGCATCGACCCGGCCCAGGTGGTGGCAGTCTCTCAACCCATGGGGGCTCCGGATGATCCCAATTCGCGCATCTTTCCCTTCAAGGTGCATCGCGGCAAACAACCTTATGACAAAATTCATAAGAACCTGCTGGCGCCCATGCTCTCGGGCAGCGATGGCTACTGGGCGACCCTGGACTGGCCGCGGGCGCTTTCCAAGGGGATGGCTTTCATGGACGTGCCGTATTCCGGTGAATTCGATTTTGTCTCCACCACCTATGTCTTTCCCACGACCCACATGGTGGCTCCCAAGGAGAATGGGGTGGCCTGTACCCAGTGCCATGTGCGTCAAGGGAGTCGTCTGGCAAACATCGCCGGCGTCTACATGCCGGGACGCGACCGGAACGGAGTGCTGGACGCCTTGGGGTGGGTGGCGGTCATCGGCGCCTTGATCGGCATATGCGTCCACGGCCTGGTCCGCATTTTCACCAATGGTCGCAAGGAGGATTGAGCCATGCTGAAGAAAATGATCAATATGTACCTTTACACCCGCTACGAAAGATTCTGGCACTGGCTGCAGGCCCTGTTGATCCTCATGCTGCTGCTGACCGGTTTTGAAATCCACGGCCAATATAGCCTTTTGGGTTTTCAGACCGCGGTTACGGTGCACAGCTTCGTGGGCCTATCCTGGCTGATCGCCTTCGCCTTCTTTGTCTTTTGGATCTTCACCACCGGAGAGTGGCGGCAGTACATCCCCACCACGCGGAAAATGCTCTCCGTGGTCCGTTACTACAGCTATGGTATCTTCCGCGGCGAAGCCCACCCCGTGCCCAAGCGCAAAGAGGCCAAACACAACCCCTTGCAGCGCCTTGCGTATCTCGCTTTGGCAGCTTTTTTGCTGCCCTTTCAGATGATTACCGGTTTGCTCGACTGGGGTTACAACTCCTGGCCGGCCTGGGGACTGGGCGACCTGTCGTTGCGGGTATTGGCTGTTTTGCACACCGTGGGTGCCTTTTCCATTTTGACCTTCCTGGTAATTCACGTCTATATGACCACCACCGGTCACTCCCTGTTTGCGCATATCAAGGCCATGATCACCGGCTGGGAAGAGGTTTCCGAAGGAACGCCGGTCGAAGAGTGGGAGCAAGCCCAGCAGAGAAATCCGTCGGCCTCATCGTCCTAATAACCAGAAAACCTCCATCACGTCGGCTTCATCCTATCCACCGCGCGGGTAAAATCGCGAACAACGGTATGGGTACCGCCAGCGGCGGATTCGGGTCATGTTGTTGACCTGACTGCGTTATACTGGTATGCAGAGAAATCTTGATCTGTATACCCCGCACCATTCCCGTTTGTGCGGATGGGGTAAGAAAAAGTATTACACAACAATCAGAAATCGTCTGATTTACGGCTGCCCAGACACCATTTAGAATGCGTCCCAGCGTGATCAAAGATAAACGCGGTTATCATCCACAACGAAGGAGGATATGATGAAACGGTTTTCATGTGTTTTCGGCCTGATTTTTGTGCTCGGCCTGTTCATCGCCGGCAATTGCATGGCAGAAGCCATCGAGCTTGGGATATCTCTGCCGCTGACCGGTTCGCAAGCCAAGTTCGGCGAGATACAGAAGAACTCGTACCAGATCGCCGTCGAAGAGATCAACGCCAAGGGCGGGGTCAAGGGCAAGTCGATTGCCTTGCGTTTTGAAGATTCCCAAGCCAAGCCCGAGATTGCGCGCGGCATTGTCGAAAAGCTCATCGACGTTTCCAAACAGCCGGTGATCATCGGCGAGTACACCTCCAGTTGCGCCAAGGCCGTGGCCGCCGTGGCCGAAGAGCGCAAGACACCCTACATCGTGGTGGCCAGCGCCGCGGATGACATTACCCAGCAGAACTACAAGTATGTTTTTCGGGTGAACCCATCCAGCGCTTACTACGCTTCGGGCCTGATGAGCTATCTGGGCCAGGTGGTCAAACCGCAGACCATGGCGATCCTGTATGAAAGTTCGGACTTCGGCACCTCGGGCGCCGACGAGATGGAAAAAGCGGCTGCCGCGGCCGGTTATAAGGTATTGATCAAGGAGAAGTACGAGAAGGGCGCGGTCGACTTCAAACCGATCCTCACCCAGGTCAAGGCTGCCCGACCGGATGTCATTTACATGGTTTCCTATGTCATGGATGCCTCCCTCTTGATGAAACAGATCAAAGAGCTGCGCATCGAAGCCAAGCTCTTTGCCGGCGGTGCCGCTGGGTTTGCCATTCCGGAATTCATCACCAATGCCAAGGACGCCGCGGAGTATGTGGTCACCGCAACCCTGTGGAGCCCGCAGGCCAAGTATCCGGGCGCCAAGGAGTTCGCGGAGAAGTTCAAGGCCAAATTCGGCGATTACCCCTCCTACCATGGCGCCTTGGCCTACTCCGCGACATACGTTCTGGCCGATGCCCTGAGCCGCGCCAAATCCATGGGCAGCGATGACATCCGCGATGCGCTCAAGACCACCTCCATGAACACCGCCTTCGGCCCGGTAAAATTCCAGGACAAGGATGGGTACCAGAATCAGAATTTCGTGGACACTCTGGTAATGCAGGTCATCAAAGGCCAACATGAAACCATTTGGCCCGAATCCTTTGCCAGCGCCAAGTATATCTACCCGGTGCCGGCGTGGAAGAATCGCAAGTAGAGCCTCTGGGGCGCGACCGGCCGAACCGTCTCGGCCGGTCCCGTCTTCCGGGCCAATAAAGCCGAATGCGATCGGTCCCTGGACTGGACACGAAACAAGCGATCGGCAGCCATTGCAAGATCGAAATTTTTCAAGGGGGAGTCGTCGTGGTTCTGGTGGAAGTCTTTCTGCAGACACTCATTGCCGGCGTGCTGCTCGGTGGGCTCTATGCCCTCATCGGGATCGGTATGACCCTCATCATGGGTGTCATGAAGATCATCAATCTCGCCCATGGCGAGCTCATGATGGTTTCCATGTATATCGCCTTCTGGATGTACACGCTTTTTGGCCTGGATCCCTATCTGTCGATCTTCATTGCGGTTCCGCTGCTCTTCTTCCTGGGAATCGGGCTCCAGAAGTTCCTCATCAACCCGGTGCTCAAGGTGGATTCGATCCTGCCGGAGAACCAGGTGATTCTCACGGTCGGCATCGGCATGGTGTTGGCCAACCTGGCCACGATTTTCTTCAAATCCGATTACCGCTCCACGCCCGTCGACTATGCAACGGATGCTTTCTATCTGTCGGACCTCTGGAAGAACGCACCGATAGAGCTGTCCGTCTCCGTGCCCTGGAGTGTGTCCTTTCTTTGCGCCCTGGCGATCACCCTGGCGTTATGGTTTTTCCTGGCGCGCACCGATACCGGCAAATCAATTCGGGCCACGGCCCAAGATCATGATGCCGCCATGTTGATGGGCGTCAATGTCAAGTTGATGCGGGTGGTGACTTTTGGTCTGGGCTCGGCCCTGGTCGGGGCGGCCGGGTGTCTCTTTATCCCCCTTTACTACCTTTATCCGGCTTTGGGCGGCCAGTTCACCCTGATCGCCTTTGTCATCACTATCCTGGGCGGATTGGGTTCCACTGTCGGTGCCATCATCGGTGGTTTGATCCTTGGCGTTTTCGAGTCCATGACCGCCACCTACGTCGGTATGGGGTGGGCTCCGGTCGGCCGCTTTTTGATCTTCGTGGCCGCCTTGGTCTTTCTGCCCGGCGGCGTGGCTTCCATTCTAAAAAAGCGGGTTTGGAAATGAAGAAGTATCTACCCTTGATTGTCCTGCTGCTGCTATCCATTTTGCCGCTGGTGGGCCTGAGCACCTACATGATGCATATCATCATTCTGGTGGTCATGTGGGCCAGCATCGGTATGGCCTGGAACCTGCTGGGAGGATACTGCGGTCAGGTTTCCTTCGGTCATGCGGCTTACTTCGGCGTGGGCGCTTACACGGCGGGAATTCTCTACCGCACCTTTCATATCTCCCCCTGGTGGGGCATGCCGCTGAGCATTCTGGTGGTCACGGCCTTTTCCTTCATGCTGGGTTTGATCGTCCTGCGGCTGCGTGGCCCCTTTTTCGCTTTGTCCACCCTGGCCATGGGCGAGGTTATGCGCGTATCGGCCGAGAATACGGTATGGCTGACCGGCGGGAATATAGGCATCATGCTCAAGGAGCGGACCTGGGTGGATAAGATCGGCTACTATTACATTATCCTCATCGTCGCCGCGCTGATTTTCCTTCTGGTTCACAAGTTGATCGCGTCCAAGCTGGGTTATTATTTCGTGGCGATCCGCGAGGATCAGGATGCGGCCGAGTCCCTGGGGATCAACACGACTCTTTATAAGACCATCGCGCTTTGCGTCAGCGGCGCACTCACCGGGGTTGCGGGTGCGTTCTACACCAACTACATGGGCTATATCGACCCCCATGTGGTCTTCGCTTTGCACGATATCTCCATCGTCTCCATTATGATCGTCATGGTGGGCGGTGTCGCCACCTTCTGGGGGCCCTTCATCGGGGCGATTATCATGGTGCTGCTGGCGGAGTTGATCCGCTCTATTCCAGGGCTCGGCCTGGCATACCAGACCCTGTTCGGGATGCTGCTCATCGTGATCATCATCTTCCTGCCCAACGGGATCGTGGGAGACTTTGCTAAAATCAAAAGAGTTTTCACCAGGGGGGACGCGTTGCCATGAGTTTGCTGGAGCTGAAAGGGGTTTCGAAGCATTTCGGCGGGCTGGCGGCCATTTCGGACGTCTCCTTCGAAATCCGCGAGGGGGAGATTCTAGGGCTCATCGGCCCCAATGGCGCGGGCAAGACCACTCTGTTCAATGTCATCGATGGATTCTACGCGCCCACCAAGGGCGAGGTGCGCTTCAAGGGGCAGCGCATTTCCGGTTCAAAGCCGCACCAGCTCTGCAAGCTCGGCATTGCCCGCACTTTCCAGGTGGTCAAGCCGCTGCAACGCATGAGCGTATTGGACAATGTGATCGCTTCCGCTTTTTTGCGGGCCAAGAGCAAGGCCGAGGCCGTTTCCATCGCCGAAGAGACCTTGCGTTTTACCGGGTTGAGCGAAGACCGCGATGTGATCTCGAAGGGACTGCCGCTGGGCAAGCGCAAAAAGCTGGAAATCGCCCGGGCACTCGCCACCCGGCCGGAGTTGTTGCTGCTCGACGAATCGTTTGCGGGTCTCAACCCCTCCGAACTCAATGAATCCATCGAGATCATCAAGCATATCAAAGAGCGGGGCATTACGATCATGATCATCGAGCACCACATGAAGGTGATCATGAGCATTTCGGATCGCATCGTGGTGATCAATTACGGGCAGAAAATCGCGGAAGGATCGCCGCGGGAGATCCGCGACAATCCCATGGTAGTGGAAGCATATCTCGGAGAGGCGCAAAGTGCTTGAAATTCGCAATATCGATGTATTCTATGGAGACGTGCAGGTTCTGTGGAACGTTTCCTTCCAGGTGCAGCCCGGCGAGGTGGTGGCTCTGATCGGGGCCAACGGGGCCGGCAAATCCACCAACCTCAAATCCATATCGGGCCTTGTCCGGCCGCGCAGCGGAGATATCCTCTTTGAAGGCCGGCAACTTCAGAAAATCGAACCTTATAGCCTCATCGAAATGGGGATTGCCCACGTACCGGAGGCGCGTCGGCTCTTTGTCGAGATGACGGTGGAAGAGAATCTCGATATGGGCTCCCTGCGCGGCCCGGTCCGCAAGGAGCGCGAAAAGAACCGCAAAATGGTCTATGGCCTTTTCCCCCGGCTCGGGGACCGCAGCAAGCAGGTTGCGGGTACGCTGAGCGGCGGTGAGCAGCAGATGCTGGCCATCGGGCGCGGCCTGATGTGCAATCCGCGCATCATCATGTTCGACGAGCCGTCGCTCGGCCTGGCGCCGATCCTGGTTCGCGAAATATTCAACATTATCCGTAGGATTCGAGAAGAGGGCACCACCGTGCTCATCGTGGAGCAGAACGTCAAGCAAACCCTCACCATCGCCGACCGAGCCTACGTCCTCGAAAACGGGCGCATCACCAAAACGGGTACGGGCGCCGAATTGCTCAACGACGATAATGTCAAGACCGCCTATCTGGGGGTCTGATCCGCTCTACCTGCCTCACCCCATCCGCCCGTTCGCCATCAAGCGGTTCCGCAAGGGGCGTTCGTCCTTATTTCTTCGCACCCTCCCTTTGACATGTGAAACAATATTTTTTATTATGACGCATTCTTTAAAAATGTGACGAATCGTTCATTGCATTTGAGCATCGATTCATTCAGGGAGGTGCGATGAAAAATGACCCAATGCCCAGGCGGGAAAGAGAAAAACTGAGGCAACGCCAAGATATTCTCGCCATTGCCCTAAATCTTTTTTCGGAGAGGGGCTATCACAACGTCTCCATGCATGAAATCGCCGCAAAGGCCGAGTTCGCCATCGGAACCTTGTACAAATTCTTTCAGAACAAGGAAGAGCTTTACAAGACCCTTATTCTGGAGGAGTGCGACAAGTTCGATGAAGCTTTTCAGCAGGCGATCGACACACCGGGCGATGAGGTCGAAAAACTGCGCAATTACATTCGCACCAAGGGCGAAAGGTTCCGCGACAATCTTGCTTTCGTCCGTCTTTTTTTGGCCGAAAGCAGGGGAGCGAGCTATAACATCAATGCCGGACTGGATGAAACCGTGCGTCAACGCTACTACGATTTTTTGAAAAGACTATCATTGGTTTTTGAGAGCGGCATCAAGGGACAACGCTTCAAGAAAATAGCCGATCCTTTTTATTTGGCCGTGGCGCTCGACAGCGCCGTCAATGCGTTTCTTTCTCTCTGGCTCGATGCGCCCGAGAACCATCCTTTTCCGGAAGATCCAGACGCTATCCTGAAAATTTTCTTTAAGGGCTTGATATAGGGAGGTTCCGCATGCATTTCATTGCGAGGCATCAACTGATTCAATGGACCGCGGCAGGCATCGCTTTGGCGGCCTTGCTTTTGCTGGTAGGCTGTCAGAACGGGAAAGGATCGGAAACCAAGTCGGCCCCGATCACTGAAGTGGCCACGGTCACCATTCAGCCGCAACCGGTGGAGTTGACCACCGAGTTGCCGGGACGGACCTCCGCCTTTCGTGTCGCCGAAATCAGGCCCCAGGTCAATGGCATCATCCAAAAATGCTTGTTCCAGGAGGGTTCGGATGTCAAAGCCGGGCAACCGCTTTACCAGATCGATCCCGCTCCGTTCAAGGTGGCCTATGACTCCGCCAAGGCATCTCTCGGTAAAGCGGGAGCCAATTTGCCTTCGGTCCGGGCAAGGGGTGAACGTTATCGGGAACTGCTGGCGGACAATGCGGTCAGCCGGCAAGACTACGAGGATGCCGCCGCCGCCGTGGCCCAGGCCCAAGCCGAAATAGCCTATTGGAAAGCGGCGGTCGATGCGGCCCGCATCAATCTGGACTACACCCGTGTCACCGCGCCCTTTGCCGGGCGCATCGGCCGGGCCCTTGTGAAGACCGGCACGCTCGTGACGGCGTATCAACCCGCAGCCCTTGCTACCATTCAACAGCTGGACCCCATTTATGTAGATGTGGTCCAATCGTCCGCCGAACTGCTGCGCCTGCGGCGCAATCTGGAAACCGGCCGACTCAGTGCGGATGGCGAAAACCGGAAAAAAGTCCGTCTTTTTCTCGAGGACGGAACCCCATACCCAGTAGAAGGTACCCTCGAATTCGCCGACGTTACGGTGGACCCGACGACCGGCTCCTTCTCTTTGCGTATTGTCGTGCCGAACCCGGGCCATCAGCTCCTGCCGGGCATGTTCGTACGGGCCATTGTAAAGGAAGGTGTTGCTGAACAAGCCCTCCTTGTCCCCCAACAGGGGGTGAGCCGTAACCCGAAGGGAGAACCCTTTGCACTGGTGGTCGATGAGACCGGAACGGTCCAGCAGCGGATGTTGACGCTCAATCGCGCCATCGGCGATCAATGGCTCGTGGCAACGGGCCTGTCGGCCGGAGAACGGCTGATCGTGGAGGGTACTCTCAAGGTCCGACCGGGCACCGTTGTGAAGGTCACGGCCCTCGATGACCAGAAGCAGAAGGCCCCTGCCGAAGCGCAAGCGCCCAAGCCAGCGCCCGTCGGATCAAAATAAACGGAGAATCGCGATGCTGTCGAAATTTTTTCTGGATCGACCGGTTTTTGCCTGGGTGATCGCTATCATCATGATGTTGGCGGGTGCGCTGGCGATCTATAATCTGCCCATCTCCCAGTATCCACCCATTGCCCCGCCCTCCATCGCCATCGATGCCTTCTACCCCGGTGCCTCGGCCGAGACCGTGGAAAACAGCGTGGTGCAGATTATCGAGCAGAAGATGACCGGCTTCGACAAACTGCTGTACATGACGGCCAGCAGTGACGCCTCCGGCGCCGGCCGGGTCGAACTGACCTTCGCGCCGGGCACCGATCCGGACCTGGCCTGGTCCCAGGTGCAAAACAAGCTGCAACTGGCCATGGCCAGCTTGCCCGACGTGATCCAGCGCCAGGGGGTCAAGGTCAGCAAATCCACCCGCAACTGGCTGATCATCGTGGGTCTCGTCTCCGAAGACGGCAGCATGAACGGCAGTGACCTGCGGGACTATGCCCAGTCCAACATCGAGAAGGTGCTGGCCCGGGTGCCGGGCGTGGGCGAAGTGGAGAGCTTCGGCTCGCAGTACGCCATGCGGGTGTGGCTCGACCCGCGGAAGCTGACCGATTACCAGTTGACCATCGAAGATGTCGTCGCCGGGCTGCGGGCCTACAACGTGGAGATCTCCGCCGGCCAGTTCGGCGGCGCGCCGGCGATGCCGGGCCAGCGGCTCAACGCCTCGATCATCGTCCAGAATCTGCTCAAGACCCCGGAGGAGTTCGCCGATGTTCCCCTGCGCATCAATCCCGACGGTTCCATGGTGCGCGTGCGGGACGTAGGCCGCACCGAGCTGGGTACCGAGCGCTACGAAATGAATTCGTTGTACAATGGCAAACCCGCGGCTGCCCTGGCGGTGCGGCAGGCCGCCGGCGCCAACGCGCTGGATACCGCCGATGCCGTGCGGGCCAAGATGGCCGAGTTGTCCGAATACTTCCCGCCCGGCATGAAGGTGATCTATCCCTATGACACCACGCCCTTCGTAAAGGTGGCCATCGAAGAGGTGGTCAAGACCCTGTTCGAAGCGATTTTGCTGGTCTTCCTGGTGATGTTTCTCTTCCTGGGCAACATCCGGGCCACGCTGATTCCCACTCTGGCGGTACCGGTGGTGATCCTGGGAACCTTCGCCGTGCTGAGCTTTTTCGGGTTCTCCATCAACATGCTGACCATGTTCGCCATGGTGCTGGCCATCGGTCTGCTGGTGGACGACGCCATCGTGGTGGTGGAGAACGTGGAGCGCATCATGCACGAAGAGGGGCTCGGCCCCAAGGAGGCGACCCGCAAGTCCATGGAGGAGATTACCAGCGCATTGATCGGCATCGGGCTGGTGCTCTCCGCGGTGTTCGGCCCCATGGCCTTCTTTGGCGGCTCCACCGGCGTTATCTACCGCCAGTTTTCCGTGACCGTCGTTGCGTCCATGCTGCTTTCCGTGCTGGTGGCCCTGATTCTGACCCCGGTGTTGTGTGCTTCGCTGCTCAGGCCGGTGACCCAGCGGCTGGACGCATCGAGAGTGGACCTGCCACTTCTCAGGCCCATCTTACATGGGTTCAGCCGCTCTTTTGTCTGGTTCAACAGCGGCTTCAACCGGATGCGCGACAAGTACCAAGGCATCATCAGCCACATGCTGGGGCGCAAGCTGCGCTACCTGTTCATTTACCTCCTGATCGTGGCGGCCATGGGCTTCCTGTTCCAGCGCATGCCCACCGCCTACCTTCCCGATGAGGACCAGGGCATCATGTTCATCCAGGCGCTGCTTCCGGCGGGTGCGACCCTGGAACAAACCGAGCAGGTCCTGGCCGAGGTGCGCACCCATTTCCTGGAAGATGAAAAAGAAGCCGTGGGATCCATCATGACGATTGCCGGCCGAAGTTTTTCCGGTGCCGGGCAGAACGCGGGACTAGGCTTTGTCCGCTTGAGGGACTGGGATCTGCGCGACCGACCCGATCTGAAAGTCAAAGCGGTGGCCAACCGTGCCATGGCGCGGTTCGCCCGAATCCGCAATGCCAGGGTGTTTGCCTTCGCTCCGCCTTCGGTGAGCGAGCTGGGCACCTCCTCCGGATTCGATTTTCAACTCCAAGATCGCGGCGGGATCGGTCACGCGGCGTTGATGGATGCCCGCAACCAGATGCTCGGCATGGTGGCCAAAGACGATCGCTTGACCCGCGTGCGGCCCAACGGCTTGGAAGATGTGCCCCAATACCGCATCGATGTGGATTGGGATCGGGCCGGCGCCCTGGGGGTGCCTATCAGCGCCATTCACAACACCATCTCGGCGGCCTTCGGCGGCGCCTACGTGAACGACTTCATCCAGGGCGGGCGGGTCAAACGGGTCTATGCTCAGGCCGACGCGGCCTATCGCATGCAGCCCAATGACCTGGAGCGGCTCTACGTGCGCAACACCGCCGGCAGCATGACGCCGTTCACCGCCTTCGCTGCCGGGCACTGGACTTACGGCTCACCGCGTCTGGAACGGTTCAACTCCTTTCCGTCGTTGAACATCCTGGGCGAGGCGCCCCACGGCAGAAGTTCCGGAGAGGCGATGCAGTCCATGGAAGAGATCGCCGCAAAACTGCCCGCCGGCACCGGTTTCGACTGGAGCGGGATCTCCTTCCAGGAGCGCATGGCCAAGTCCCAGACCGGCTTGCTCTACGCCTTTTCGGTGATCGTGATCTTCCTGTGCCTGGCCGCCCTGTATGAAAGCTGGACCGTTCCCATCTCGATCCTGCTGGCCCTGCCATTAGGCGTGGTGGGCGGCGTGGTGGCCTCGATGCTGCGGGGGTTCCCCAACGACGTCTATTTTCAAATCGGACTGCTCACCGTTCTGGGCCTGACCACCAAGAACGCCATTCTGATCGTCCAGTTCGCCATGGGCAAAATGAAGGAGGGCATGGGGTTGATCGAAGCTACCCTGGAAGGGGCTAAATTGCGGCTGCGTCCCATCGTCATGACCTCGCTGGCGTTTGGTTTCGGGGTCCTGCCCCTGGCCATGGCCAGCGGCGCCGGCGCCGGCGCCCAGACCGCCAACGGCACCGGCGTTCTGGGCGGGATGGCGACCGCCACCTTCCTGGCGATCTTCTTCATTCCCGTCTTCTTCGTGGCGGTGGTGCAGCTGTTTGGAAGAAAAAAGAGCGCGCGGGAGACCGCGGTTGCTATGCCCACGCAGGCTTCGGAGGGGCTGCCCGGCCACGGGAAGGCAAAGTGACCCGCATGGACCACGAAACGGCCGCTGGCGCTATAACCTGCTCCCGCAATCTACCAAACTGCTCGTACATGCGGATAGTTCAATATCTTCTCATCTTTTGTAATTATGGTGGCGTCCATTTTTAGCGCCGTGGCGATTATAATTCTAGTAGATCGAGTGCTCCTTTTGTGATCGATTTATTCTTTTTTTCGCCGTATTCGACAGCAACTCGGGATTGCTGACAAACCATATCCAGGTGTGCGTATCGAGTAGTATCATTTCAAGACTTCCCATTCGTCCAATCCAACGGGTTGAGTCGGTTCGATATAGCTTTTGACGGTATTTCGCAAGGCCTTGAGCGTATCTTCGGTACTATCCTTATACGGGACGATTTTGACGACAGGCTTTCCACGATCACTGATGATGAATTCCTTGCCGGTCTGCTCCACTATTCTAAAATAGTGAAGCGCTTTGGGTTTAAATTCCGATTTGGATATGGTTTCATTTTTCATGGTGGCGATCCTATTGTTATTGTAGTAAACTGATCCAAGTCTGATGGACTCGTAAAAAGTCTCCGAGCCGTCACTCCCGCGAAGGCGAGAGTCCAGAAACACTTGAAAAGACTGGATTCCCGCCTACGCGGGAATGACGTCAACGGGCACCGAGCCGCTTTTTACGAGGCCATCAAGTCTGACATGGTCATAGTATCATTGTCATTTTGGGTGTCAAGGAATGCGCGCTAATGAACATTTGTATTTGTTGCCCGCGTCTTCGCGTCCGCGCAAAAAAGTGGCGAAGTTGGGTTACAAGCTTGGTTTTGCCGAATGCAGGACTTTGAGATCAATCTGAGCCGATATCTGGAAGCGGAACGACTGCTCAACGAATTTTTCGCGGTCCTGGATTACTGCTTGCCCAGGTGCATCGACGCGGAGAAACGCAGGAACGGCAACCGGCCCATGGCCGCTTGCTGCCAACAGGAATACCATTGGTGCTGCGATTTGGAGCATCCGGTGTTCGAGCACCTGAGGCAGGCGCGCGAGAGGCTTTTTGGAAAACCGGACGATCATATCTGGGCGAACCCGGTTTCACCCTGTCAATACCACAACCCTGATCGGGGATGCTTGCTGGCGACCCACAAAAGCCCTATCTGTATTGCTTTTCTTTGCCGCGAAGGCATCGAATTTATTCGAAGCCATTACGGCATTTACGGGTACGATTACCTGGGGGTTTACTATGCGCTGGAATGGATTCTCACAGGGGACTTTTCGTATGAGCAGTATCTTGAATTCAAGGAGAGCATTCTGGCCATGACCGCAAGAGTGCAGAATAAGGAAGTCGGGCCAATCTCTTTGGCTACCGGTTGAGTTATCTCCCTAGATCTTCCATGGCATCAACGACCATGCCCGTGCCCGCGGCGATCATCAGGATATCTTGGGCCACGCGCACGAAGCGGTGTCCAGGCGGCGGCGGGCCGAGGTGCACCAGGACCGTGGGCGGCAGCTCGTGATAGATGACCTTCGGGGGCAGGGGCCGATGCAGAACCCACATTCTGGCATGGCCGTGCGGTCGGCACCCATGGCCCTTTTTGGCCAGGCCGGGGGGGCATTTACCGGCGCGAAAGCGCTCCGCATAGTAATGGTCGATGGGGGCCCGGTCGTGACCGCTGAAAAAATCATGGTGGGGCCCGCCATGCCTGCCTGAAGAAGACTCCCTGTCACCGTGTCGATGATGATTCCCCTCTTGGCTTTGGGGCTCATAATTTTGCGAATGCCTATCGCTTTCGTCGTTACCGGCCCGCGAGGGTTTTTTCGCTGCCGTTGGACTGGCTGTGAACATAATGATCGCCAGGAGCCCTACGACAAGACCGGCCATAAAGATATTTCGCCGCATGTTTTTCTCCATTGTGCATGATGTTGAGGTTAACCGAATCCTGCCTTGGATCGGTTTTTTTATCAAGAAATTTTACCAGGGTCAGCCATGATCGGTGCTTGCCCCCCAATCCTTCCCGATGGTATGGGATGGGCAGAAAGGATTTATTTTCGATGCAACCGCCCGGCACTTTGGATGAGACACTGCTGGCCCTGCGCAGCAGCCTGGCCCAGATGGCCCGTTGGGGCTGCCGGGGGTTCGATTGTTCGCGGCAGGCGGTCATAACTCTTGAAAATTGGGACCGGCCGCCCGCGACCGGACTGAGCGCGGAAAGCTTGGACGACATCCGTGCCGATCTGGGGGATTGCCTGCGGTGCGGCCTGAGCGGCGGTCGCACGCACCTGGTTTTCGGCGAGGGCAATCCCCGGGCCGAGCTGCTTTTTGTGGGTGAGGGACCGGGTTTCGATGAGGACCAGAGCGGCCGGCCGTTTGTGGGACCGGCCGGGCAGTTGCTCACCCGCATGATCGAGGCGATGCATCTGTCGCGCGACCAGGTGTATATCTGCAATGTGGTCAAGTGCCGGCCGCCCGAGAACCGCAACCCGCAACCGGAAGAGATCCAAACCTGCCAGCCGTTTCTCCAGCGCCAGATCGCGGCGATACGGCCCAAGGTGATTTGCGCCCTGGGCGCCTGCGCGACCCAAACCCTGCTGGACACCAGCGCGTCGATTTCCAGCCTTCGGGGCCGGTTCCATGACCATGCCGGCCTCAAAGCGATGCCCACCTTTCACCCCTCATACCTGCTGCGCCATCCGGAACAGAAACGGGTGGTCTGGGAAGATATGAAAAAGATCATGGCATTCTTGCGTATCCCGCTGTAAAATAGTCTTTATTAGCATCACCCTAACCCAAGGAGTAGATTCCATGCGGCGGATGATCCCATGGTTGATGGCGCTGATCCTGACGTTGCCGGGCGTGGCCTTCGCAAAGGCGGCCGTGGTGGAGAAGCATGCGGAGGTGGAGAAGCATAAGGAGGCGGAGGATAGCGGGAAAACGATCATGCTGGTGACCGTGGCCGATCCCATTGGGCCGGGGGTGGCCGAATTCCTGGAAGATGCCCTGCAAAAGGCGTCGGAGGAGCAGGCGGCCTGTCTGATCATCAAGCTGGACACGCCCGGTGGCTCAGTGGAGGCGATGCGCAAGATCGTGCAGGCCATGTATGCCTGCGAAGTGCCTGTGGTGGTCTATGTCTCGCCCAGTGGCGCGCGGGCTGCCTCGGCCGGCGTGATGATCACCATGGCCGCCGACATCGCCGCCATGGCGCCGGGCACCAATATTGGCGCGGCCCATCCCGTGGGCGCCGGCGGCAAGGACCTGGACGAGTCCATGACCGAAAAGG
>JBAQGR010000151.1:0-3406 GCA_049287895.1 Desulfatitalea sp. | reverse complement strand
GGTGAAGTGGCGGCGGCTGAAGGCGAAACCAAGGCAGAAGCCACCGAAGAGAAATGATGCGGCGCCGCTGGCCGTGGAATTGATTGCAGCCCATGCCGGAACAAACGGTGCATTTGGTCGCCGGGCTTGGCAACCCTGGCCGGGAGTACGCGCAAACCCGCCACAATGCCGGTTTTATGGTGCTCGATGCATTGGCTGCGGAGCATGGGATTGAGGTCCAACGGCGTAAGTTCGATGTCGTGTTCGGCCGGGGACGCATCCGGGGCGTGGATGTCGTGCTGGCCAAACCCCAGGCCTATATGAATCGCAGCGGACCGCCGCTGCGGCAATTGGCCGACTTCTTCAGAATTCAACACGAAGCAATGGTCGTTGTTCATGACGACATCGACCTGGCTTTTCAAAGATTGAAAATCAAAGAGAAAGGGGGCGATGGCGGACACAAGGGAATAAGATCGATCATCGATGCTTTTGGAGGGGGGCAATTCGCTCGTGTCCGGCTGGGTGTCGGACGCTCCGTGAATGGTGTGGATGTCGTGGATCATGTGCTGAGCACCTTCAGCCGTGATGAACACGCGGCCATGGACACTCTGCTGCAGAGAGCTTGCGATGCGATCGTAACGATTTTGTGTGAAAGTATTACGGAAGCCATGAACCGATTCAATCAGGATTCAAGCAAACTTTAATCAGGGAGGAGAGAATGGACGTAGCAATGAAGAATATTCCGCTCATTTGTACACTGGTTGGTGTCGTCGGGGTGCTCTTTGCGATCATCCTGGCAACCGTCGTCAAAAGCGCGCCTGCAGGCAATGAGAAAATGCAGGAGATCGCCAGCGCCATCAAAGAAGGCGCCATCGCCTACCTCAATCGCCAGATGAAAAGCATGGGGGTTGCCGGTATCATCATCTTTATCGTTATCTTCGCCAGCATGGGCGCTAAAATGGCCATCGGCTTCCTGATCGGCGCGGTGGCTTCTTTCTGCGCCGGTTACATCGGCATGCGCGTGTCGGTTATCGCCAACGTGCGTACCGCCGAGGCCTCCAGGAAGGGTTTGGCCGCGGGTTTGGCCATGGCTTTCAGGGGCGGTTCGGTGACCGGTATGATCGTGGCCGGTCTGGCCCTGACCGCTGTGGGCGGTTACTACACCGCCACCCATGACGTCATGTCCCTGGTGGCATTGGGTTTCGGCGGCAGTTTGATCTCCATCTTCGCCCGGTTGGGCGGCGGTATCTTCACCAAGGGCGCCGACGTCGGTGCCGACCTGGTGGGTAAGGTCGAAGCCGGAATTCCCGAAGACGATCCCCGCAACCCGGCCACCATCGCCGACAACGTGGGCGACAACGTGGGTGACTGCGCCGGTATGGCCGCCGACCTGTTCGAGACTTATGCGGTAACCGCCGTGGCCGCTATGCTCATCGGCCATTTGATGTTCCCCAAAATTCTCATGGCCACCGAGTTCCCGCTGATCCTGGGCGCCATCTCCATCATCGCCTCGATCATCGCGATCTTCTTCGTCCGCCTGGGCAAGAGCGAGTACATCATGGGCGCTCTTTACAAAGGCATGTTCGGCGCCGCCCTGATCGCGGCCGCGGCCTTCTATTATGCCTGCAACAAGTACATGGGCGGTCTGGTCGAGATCTCCGCCATGAACATCTACTACTGCACCCTGATCGGCCTCGTTCTGACCGTCGTCATCGTCATCATCACCGAGTTCTACACCGGTAAATACAGCCCCGTGAAAGGCATTGCCGACGCATCCACCACCGGTCACGGCACCAACATCATCGCCGGCCTTGCCGTCTCTATGCAGTCGACCGCCGCTCCGGTCCTCGTCATCTGTCTGGCCATCTATTTGGCCAACCATTTCGGCGGGCTCTATGGCATTGCCATGGCTGCCATGTCCATGCTCTCCATGACTGGTATGGTCATCGCCATCGATGCCTACGGCCCCATCACCGATAATGCCGGTGGTATCGCCGAGATGGCCAACATGGATGCGAGCGTACGCGCCGTCACCGATCCTCTGGATGCGGTGGGTAACACCACCAAGGCCGTCACCAAAGGCTATGCCATCGGTTCGGCCGGATTGGCCGCCCTGGTGCTCTTCGGCGCCTATGTGCAGGAGTTCAGCGTTCAGGGTGCCGCACAAGGCATCAAGTTCGACCTCTCCGACGTGAACGTGATCATTGGTCTGTTCATCGGCGGTTTGCTGCCCTACCTGTTCGCCTCCATCGCCATGAAGGCTGTCGGCAATGCCGGTGGCGCGGTCGTGGACGAAGTGCGTCGCCAGTTCCGTGAAATTCCGGGCATCATGGAAGGCACGGCCAAACCCGATTACGGCGCATGCGTCGATATCGTAACCAAGTTCGCCCTCAAAGAGATGGTCATACCGGCCCTGCTGCCGGTGGTGGCGCCTCTGCTGGTCGGCTTCATCCTGGGCAAAGTGGCCCTGGGTGGTCTGTTGATCGGCTCCATCGTTACCGGCGTGTTCGTGGCTATCTCCATGACCACCGGTGGCGCGGCCTGGGACAATGCCAAGAAATACATTGAAGACGGACATTTGGGCGGCAAGGGCAGCGATGCTCACAAAGCGGCCGTCACCGGCGATACCGTCGGCGACCCGTACAAAGATACCGCCGGCCCGGCTGTCAACCCCATGATCAAGATCCTCAACGTGGTGGCCTTGCTCATGGTCCCGTTCCTGCTCTAATTGTATTGTTATGAACGCCTGGATTCCAGGCGTGTGATCCGTAAGGATCGGCCCTCCACGAGGGCCGATCCTTTTTTGTTGCAAGCAACCAGTGACAATGGTATGTTTAGCACCTACTTGGGCGCCTAAAATGCTTACAACGGCTTGATTGCGAAACCTTTATGACAAAAATAACCGAAGAAAAGTCGACTCCCCAGAAGAGCAAGCCCGGCCGGTTCAAGGTGGGCGATCTGGCGGTCTATCCGGCTCATGGCGTGGGGCGTATCGATGCTATCGAGACGCGCGTGGTCAATGGGGAGAGCCACGACTTCTACATCATGAAGATCCTGGAAAACAACATGGTCATCATGATCCCTACCTGGAACGTGGAATCGGTGGGCTTGCGCGACGTGATCGGGGAAAAAGAGATCCCCAAGATCATGGATGTGATCAGAGCCAAGCGCGATCTGGCCATCGACAACCAGACCTGGAACCGTCGCTACCGGGAGTATATGGATAAGATTAAAACCGGATCGCTCTTCGAGGTGGCCGAGGTGTTCCGGGATCTCTCGTTGCTCAAGCTGAACAAAGATCTCTCGTTCGGCGAGCGCAAACTGTACGATACCGCCCACACCCTCTTGATCAAAGAGCTCTCCACCGCCAAAAATATCGACGAAAAGAAAGTCATCTCCGAAATCGAAGCCCTTTTTTCCGCACCGG
>JBAQGR010000150.1:0-9681 GCA_049287895.1 Desulfatitalea sp. | reverse complement strand
GAAGTGCACCGCATTGAACACGACAAAAACAGAAATCTTTACAGATACGCCTTCGAATTTAAAGATATCCTGACCAACGAAACGAAAAAGCTGACCCAAGCTATCTATCATTTCCAGAGACAGTTCTTGCAACGCCGCTAAAACGGTATCCGGTTGCCGCGGCCCTATGTTTCTGCTATAGGATCCGGCGTTCCTCCAAGGCAGCGCCCCATCCGCGGCCATCCGACGTCTGGGGCCCATCTTAAGCAAGCGATTCGAGGTCTTCCATGGAACTGCACGTGCCGGTCATCGGCATTCTGCGCGGTGTGGCCCGTGATTTTTTCGGCCAGGTGCTGACGGCTGCTTTCACGGCCGGGCTGCAGGCCATCGAAGTCACCTTCAATACCGAGGGGGCCGAAGCCATGGTGGCGGACCATCGCGGCCGCCTGCCGGCCGGGAAAATGCTCGGTATGGGAACGATCCGAAACCTTGCCGAGGCCCGCAAGGCTGTGGCGGCCGGCGCCATGTTTCTGGTGACACCCAACACCGATCCGGAGGTGATCGAATATGCCGCCGCACGCCAGGTACCGCTCATCGCCGGCGCCTTTACCCCTACCGAAGTATACACCGCCTGGTCGGCCGGCGCGACCATGGTCAAGGTGTTTCCTTGCGGCACCGCTGGTCCGCACTATATCCGCGAACTGCGCGGGCCATTCGATCAGATCCCCCTGGTAGCCGTGGGCGGGGTCAACATCGACAATGTCGGCGCCTATTTTGACGCCGGCGCCCGGGCCGTGGGGGTAGGCACGAGCCTCTTCGGCCGCCAAGCCCTGGAAGAAAGGTCGCCGGAGGCCATCGGCGCCCATGTATACCAATTTTTGGGAAAAGTACTTCAATGACCCGCAGATAGGAGAATAAGATGTTTCGACCCCAGATTAAAGTAATGGATTGCACGGTGCGCGACGGCGGCTTGATGAACAAATGGCAGTTCGAAGACGATTTCGTACGCGCGGTTTACAAGGCCTGTAACGATGCCAACATCGATTACATGGAGATCGGGTACCTGAGCTCCGAGTCGGCCTTTTCCCGGCAGGAGTACGGCTCGTGGAAGTTTTGCGCGGAGTCCGATATCCAGCGGGTCATCCATGGCATCGAGAAGAAGATCAAGCTGTCGGCCATGGCCGATATCGGGCGCATCGAGTATGACGACATCCCACCCAAATCGGAAAGCTCCCTGGATATGGTGCGCGTGGCCTGCTATGTCCACCAGGTGGATGCAGCCATCGCCCTGGCCCATCACTGCATGGACAAGGGCTATGAGGCCACCATCAATCTGATGGCCGTCTCCACCGTGGGGTTGCGCGATCTGGAAGAGGCTCTAGACGACTTGGCTAAAAGCCGTGTGCCGATTATCTACCTGGTGGACAGCTTCGGCGCCTTCTACTCCGAAGATATCGACACCTTGTCCCAGAAGTACATGGCCAGCCTCCCGGACAAAACCATCGGCATTCACTGCCACAACAATCAGCAACTGGCCTTTGCCAATACTATCGCCGCCATCATCAACGGCGTCAACTATCTGGACGGCAGCCTCTACGGCATCGGCCGCGGCGCGGGCAACTGCCCGCTGGAACTGCTCATTTCGTTTCTCAAAAATCCCAAGTTCAAGGTGCGTCCGCTGATCGAGGTGATCGAGGCCCACATCATTCCCTGGCACAAGAAGATCGACTGGGGCTACTTCATCCCCTACATGATCACTGGCGTGCTCAACCAGCACCCGCGCGCCGCCATGGCCCACATGGAATCGGAGCGCAAGGAGAAGATCACCGACTTCTTCAATCACGTCACCAGCGCCACCGATTTGGTATGAGCCGATAGGGGCCGCGCGGTATTTACTTCCCGATTGAAAGGGGGTATCGATGGACGGAGCACATCTGCGCACGTTGGGTCGCACCGGTCTGAAGGTGGGTCGCCTGGGGGTGGCGAGCGGTTACGGCGCGCCCGCGGCCGCCTTTGAAGAGGCCTTCGACCGGGGGGTCAACTACTTCTACTGGGGTTCCCTGCGCAGGCGGGCCATGGCCGACGCCATCCGCCATATCAACGCGCGCGGCCAGCGCGACCGCCTGGTGATCCTGATCCAGAGCTACTCCCGTTCGCCTCTGCTCATGGAGCGTTTTTTTCATCAGGCGCTGCGACGACTGCGCCTCGACCATGCCGACATCCTGTTGCTGGGCTGGCACAACCGGCCCCCGTCCGAGCGCCTGCTGGAGCGCGCCGTGGCCATGCAAGCCAAAGGCATGTTCCGTTTCCTGGGCCTTTCCGGGCACCACCGGCCCCTGTTCGCGGAACTGGCCGCAGATGAAACCTATGACCTGTTTCACGTGCGCTATAATGCCGTACACCGCGGCGCCGAAACGGAAGTATTCGATCGTTTGCCCCAAATCGGTCGCCCCGGTGTTGTCACCTACACAGCCACCCGTTGGGGCGATTTGCTCGATCCCCGCAAAATGCCGGCCGGCGAAGCGCCGTGCAGTGCCGGCGACTGCTATCGTTTCGTGCTCTCCCAGCCGTCCGTGGATGTCTGCATGACCGGTCCGAAGAATATCGCCCAGATGCGCGAAGCCCTCACGGCGCTGGATTTGGGACCGCTGCCGGTCGAAGCGCTGACGCGCATGCGCCGCATCGGCGACCACTTGCACAACCATCACAAAAGACTTTTCAGCTGATGGCATCAGGCGGCTGTCGACACTGTCAGCACGATCTTGCCGAAATGGCGTGATGCCTCCATCTCCTCATGGGCCGCCACCGCCTCGGCCAACGGATAGACCCGGTGGATCAGGGGAACAATGGTGCGGCGGCGGATATGGGGCAGCACCCGATCGACAAACCCGGCCGTAATGGCCGTTTTTTCGGCCACCGGCAAAGCCCGCAGCACCGATCCGATGATGCGCTGGCGCTTGACCATCAGCAGGCCCAGATTGATTTCGCCCATGGCCCCGCCCATCAGTCCGATGGTCACCAGCCGGCCGCCGACGGCCAGACAAGCCTGGTTCTTGGCCAAATAGGCGCCGCCGATATGGTCCAAAATGAGATCGGCGCCGCGGCCCTCCGTAAATGCCCGCATCTCGTCCGCAAAATCTTGCTGGCGATAGTCGATGACCAGGTCAGCCCCCAAGGCCTTGACCCGCTCCACCTTGGCCGTAGAGGCGGTCACCACGATGTGCGCCTGGGGAACCAGCACCCGGCAGATCTGAATGCCGGCGGTGTTGACCCCGCCCCCGCCGCCGTGCAGTAGCACGGTTTGCCCCTCTTGCAGCTGGCCGATGGAAAATAGGTTCAAATAGGCAGTGATATACACTTCGGGAATGGCGGCCGCCTCTTCGAACGTGATCGCATCGGGCACGGAGATGAGATGTCCGGCATAGGCCAAGGCAAATTCGGCGTACCCGCCGCCGGCCACCAGGCCCATGACCCGCTCGCCGCCGCGCCACTCCTTGACCCCTTCGCCCACGGCATCCACCACGCCGGCCACCTCCAGGCCCAACGTCTCCGACTCGCCGGTCGGCGGCGGATAGAGACCGCGGCGCTGGACTGTATCAGCCCGGTTCACCGAGGTAGCCGCCACGCGCACGCGCACCTGGCCCCGGGCCGGCTCGGGCGTGGGCACTTCGCCCAGGCGCATCACCGCCGGCCCGCCGAAACCTTCCAATACGATTGCTTTCATAAAGCCGATCCTCAATTTGACGGGTTGATGGATTCGATTATACCATGGTCGCACGCGCGTGGGTGTGAATTTATTCCCTGCACTGTTAAAAAGAGGCTTGACAAATAGAACGGCGGCAGTTAGATAATTCGATATATGTCGAAGCTTGCAAAAAATATCAGCGTCGTTCAGCTCGCAGAAATGTTCAAGGCGCTATCCAACCCAAATCGCCTGAAGATCTTCATGCAGCTGATCGACTGCTGCCAACCCGGCACACGGTGCAACCTGGACAGCGAATGCTGCGCCTTTGTGGGCGATCTTTCCAAGGATCTCGAGATCGTGCCATCCACGGTTTCCCATCATATGAAGGAGCTACGCCGGGCCGGTTTGATCAAAATGCGGCGCCAA
Source organism: Desulfatitalea sp. (assembly GCA_049287895.1). GTDB lineage: Bacteria > Desulfobacterota > Desulfobacteria > Desulfobacterales > Desulfosarcinaceae > Desulfatitalea. The sequence goes on along the minus strand of JBAQGR010000150.1, from coordinate 5,591 downwards.
GGCCAGAAAATCGAGTGTTGGGTAGACCCCGAAGCGGTTCAAAGCTTGGTCCAATTTTTCTCGGGGTGAGGCGACACTTTGTTTTTTGCCATAATTTTCGATAATTGGCGAACATTCGAACTTACAAGGAGGTAATCCCATGGACCATTCACGAATTGAACAAAACGAAACCATTCGGCAAGCCGTACGCGAACGATACGGCCAGATCGCCGCCTCCCCCGGCTGCGGCTGCGGCCCCACGTCCTCGTCCTGCTGCGGCGGTGCAAACGTCAGTCCAAGCCAGATCGCTCAGCTGCTGGGCTATTCGGGCAAGGATTTGACCGGCTTGCCGGCCGGCGCCAACATGGGGCTTGGCTGCGGCAATCCCAAGGCCATCGCGGCCCTCAAATCCGGCGAGACGGTCCTGGACCTGGGCAGCGGCGGCGGTTTCGACTGCTTTCTGGCGGCCCGCGAGGTCGGCCCCACCGGCCGCGTCATCGGCGTGGACATGACCGCTGAAATGGTGAGCAAGGCCCGGGCCAATGCAGCCCAACTGGACGCCCAAAACGTCGAGTTCCGCCTGGGCGAGATCGAGCACCTGCCCGTAGCGGACGCAAGCGTGGATGTCATCCTCTCCAATTGCGTGATCAACCTGTCGCCTGACAAACCGCAAGTCTACCGGGAAGCATTCCGGGTGCTCAGACCGGGCGGACGGTTGGCGATCTCGGATGTGGTGGCCATCGCTCCGCTTCCGGAGGCGCTACGCAAGGAAATCGCCATGCTCACGGCCTGTATTGCGGGCGCCGAAACCATCCAGGGTTTGACACGAATTTTGGAGCAGATCGGCTTCACGGAGATCCGGATTCAACCCAAAGATGAAATCCGGCAGGCGATCCGGGAGTGGGCCCCAGGAAGGGGTGTCGAAGATTATGTCGCCTCCGCCACCATCGAGGCGGAAAAACCAGCGGACGAAAACCCCACAAGGAGATGACGCCATGGAGAACAAAGAGATTCGCAAAACTGTCTACCACCATTATGAGCACGGGTTTCACTGCGCCGAAGTCATCGCCAAGACGCTTCTGGAGCGCTTTTCCAGCGAGCCCCATCCCGAGGCAATCAAAATCGCTTCGGGCTTCGGCGGTGGCATCGCCGGGTCCACACAACATCTCTGCGGGGCGCTCACCGGCGGTGTGATCGTTTTGAGCAGCCTGTTCGGTCGCCAAAACCCAACAGAGGGCTTGAAACTTTTCGCCACCACCACCAATGAATTCAAGAAACAATTCCTTGATGCGTTTGGCGCGCTCGATTGCCATGCCATCCTGGAGAAGAGCGATCCGAAGCAAAATCCATATGGGTGTGTCAAATTGACGGCCCAAGCGGCGGTAATTCTCTCGGACCTTATCGACGATTTGGCAACCCAGCGGATGATAGATCCAAACACTTTGCGCGCCCAGCCCAGTGAACAAATCGGACTCGGTCAATGTCCCTTCGGTGGGTGCTCGTGTTGACCCGTCGGAGACGATAAGGTATGCAAGGACCCTGAAGAATATGCGACTGCGCGGTCTGTCCGCATGCAAAGCCGATGACTGCCAGGTCCCGCCGAGAATCAAACGCCAACCGGCGCTCCGGATCCCATTCCCCGGGGCCGGTTGGCGCCTGATCCTTGCTCACCCCCTACCTCATTGGAGCAGATGCATGAAGCTGTTCGACCCTCTGACCATCAATGGCATGACCCTCAAGAACCGCATCGTCATGCCGCCCATGCAGCTGCGCATGGGTCTGGGCAACCCGCGCGTCCGGGCCTATTATCTGGCGCGCGCCCAGGGTGGTGCGGGTGCTATCATCATGTGTGCCACGGCCGTGGATCTTCTGGTGGATGATGCGGCCTGGGGCCGGGCCGACGGCGTGCAAAGGCTGGTCGACACCATGCGGACCTTTACAGATGAGGTCCGCCAAACAGGTGCCCGCATCGGCATCCAGCTCTGGCACGGCAACTATTGGCCGGCCGGCAGCGGCGGCGAAAGGCCCGACGCCGAGCAGGTCGCTCCCTCGGCCACAGGCAAGCGCCGAGCGCTGACGGTTGCCGAAATCCAAGCCATTATTGGCAAATTCGCCGGGGCTGCGGCCACCTCCCGGAACTCCGGGTTCGATTTTGTGGAGGTGCACGGCGCCCACGGCTACCTGGTGTGCCAGTTCTTCTCGGGAGCCGACAATCGGCGCGAGGACTCGTACGGCGGGGATTTGCAAGGCCGTATGCGCTTTAGCGTCGAGACCGTCCAGGCCATGCGGCTGGCGGTCGGAAAAGATTTCCCGATCTTCTACCGCCTGGGTGCCGAAGAGCGGCGACCGGGCGGCATCACCCTGCGCCAGAGCCGGGCCTTTGCCGTGGAACTGCAAAAGGCGGGCGTGGATGCCTTCGATGTTTCCATCGGCGCAACGGTGGGACGTAGCGCCTCGCCCGGCCCCAGGGCCAAGCCCGGCACCTTTGTGCCCCTGGCCCAAAGCATCAAGGCAGCCGTCTCCGTGCCGGTCATGGCGCTCGGCCGCATCAACGCCCCCGAACTGGCCGAGGCCATCCTGACCGAAGAACGCGCGGATCTGGTGGGCATCGGCCGGCAGCTCATCGCCGATCCCCAATGGCCCGACAAGGTCCGGACAGGCCGCGCCGATAGGATTGTGGCTTGTCTCTCCTGCAACGGCTGCTTTCAACCGTTGCGCAATTCCGAATGGTCATGGAAGTCGGACAAGGCCTTGTGCAAGGTCAATCCGAGTGCCGGACGGGAAGTAGACGCCTGATCCCAGTCGCGGCCGTTCACGAGCCAGGCCTGATGAGCCCATTGCCGGAAGATAAGAAAACAGCAGATGAAAAGGAGCGGAAGATGGCTGTGGAAATCGCAAGCCTGAAGAGCATCGGCACCGGCCTCGTCCGGCCCGAGGGGGTGATGGCCCTGGACGATGGCACCCTGATCGCCGCCGATGCCCAGGGCTGCTGCGCGCGCATCCAGCGCGACGGCCGCGTCACTCTTTTCGGCGACCTGGGCGGCGTGCCCAACGGTATCTGCATCGACCCCGAAGGCCACGTCATCGTGGCCAACATCGGCAACGGGCAGGTACAGCGCCTCTCCACCGACGGTGGCCATACGGTCCTGCTGACCCATGCCGAGGAGCGGCGCATGGCGGCCCCCAATTTCCCTTGGGTGGATTCGAAGGGGCGGCTGTGGGTCTCCAACTCCACGGAAAAAGAGGATATCAACGCAGCCCTGACCCATCCCGCACCGGACGGCAGCGTTGTATTGATCGACAACGGCCGGGCCCGCATCGTGGCCGACGGCCTCTACTTCGCCAATGGTCTCGCCCTGGACCGTGACGAAGCATTTCTCTATGTGGCCCACACAATGCGCAGCAATATCTTGCGCTATGCTATCCGGTCCGATGGCTCCCTGGGGCCGGCCGAAATTTTCGGCCCCAACCCTCTAAGCGCCCAAGGCTTCCCAGACGGTATCGCCTTCGACGAAGCCGGGAACTTATGGATCACATTTCCCCAGCGCAATGCCGTAGGTTACCTCACCCCGGCCGGTGAGCTGGTCATGTATCTCGAAGATCCCGAACGGAAAGTATTTCAACGACCGGCCAACATCTGCTTCGGCGGACAAGACCGCCGCACCGCCTATATCGGCAACCTGGACGGCACCACCATTCCATATTTCCAGGTGCCCCACCCTGGCCTGCGGCTGATCCATCAGCGGCTTTAGAGGGCCGGAACCTCCGGCTTCACGACGCGGCGCGCGCGTTCCCACGCTCCAGCGTGGAAACATTTTGCTTTGCACCCAAGAGGTACTCCTCGGTGAAGATCGGATCGATCTCCTGGTAGAATTTGAGCCACACTAGGAATTTGCCGCGCACCCGGGGGTATTGGTTCATGATCTGTTTGAATTTCTCCGGATAGGTGAGGATCATGGCGCTGTATTCGTTGAAGTCGTTTTCGAAATTGGTCTGGCCGTAAGTGTTCATGAAACCTTTTTCATAATCTTCTTCATTACCGTCTATAGATGATTTGTTGAATACTTCAATGTGTTTCTGTCCCGTTTTGTAGAGATATACAAAGTCTTTAGGGTTCTGGTCTATCCAAGGGTTAAGTACGAGAGAGTGGCCATTGAGAAGTAATGAGCTGAATTCATGATGAAAGGTACTCAGTGCTTGATCTTCTCTGACCCATCCATTATCTACCAGATAGATAACTTTTCTGAAAGGGTCATATGATCCAGCACACAAAAATCCGTTATCATGAATGCTCGCCGCGAAATGAATTGCATTAAGATAGTCCTTGATCACTCCTAAAGGATATTTTTCAAATGCCGTTTGCAAGAGTTTCGGATAGCGCAATAATACCCGGTTCCGAATAGGAGTCACTGTGCTGTTCCGTTTTGGACCGGCGGACACAATTGGATTGACCAGTTCGGAGAAAAAACTCTCGCTCACTTCGTAGACAATCTTGATGCCATACTGGCTGGTCAGCGGCGCGAACCGGGCTTCGATAACATCCTTAGGGAAGGTTGTATCGAGGTACAGCTCGTAGGATTTCAATAGCCCTAAGAACAACAGGCAGAAAAGCAGCATGAGCCACAAGGTCCAGCGCATGCGCTTAGAAACAAAGAATCGCGATAGAATTTGGGAGAAGCGGCTCATATTGGGCCGTTATAGTATCTCTGGTTGCGTGGGTGGTTCATGTCTACCTGATGTAAAAATGGCCCTGTCGATGCGGTACTGCTTACAGCTGCCGCAGCGCGCATATTCCACGCTGCTATGCCCATGATTATCAAGGAGATGGTTACTAAAAAACCATCGGCATTTTCAGCGATTTTTTCCAAAGCTGATTTTATAGGAACGCGCAAGGGTGGTTCATTTTCAAGCTCCACTACTCTGGAAACCTCCGGTACCATCTTTGGGGGTGTCGGGTTGAGGGTGACGGTCACGTCAAACGCGATGTCGGCGGTATACTTATACTTTCTCCTCTCCACCTCCGCAGTGGCGCTGATGGTCTCCGGCTTGAGAGTGCCCTTCAGCTTCGTGGGGCTTTCCGCGACGACCTTGACCGTGTAAGGTCCCAGACCGGCCTTGAGCATGATCGGCGCTTTGATGGTGACCTGCCCGTCCTAGAACCCCAATTCCACCCCTTTGGTCAAATCACGGAAAGCATGGTCGCTGAATTCGCCCAGCTTTTGTTTGACGGCCGGCGAATCATTGCTGATGGCCAGCTCGAGGTTATGCCGGTAGCGGTTGTGGGTCATGTTTTCGATGGCGATGGTGCCGCTCAGCTTGGACTCCAGGGTGCAGTGGGGCAGCACCTGCTTGTAAGGGTGTATGGCTTCAACGAGCGCGGCGGGATGAATATCACCTGGCCGACGAAGATCAAATTGGGGTCTTTGATGAGCAGCAGTTGGGGCTGCTTGCCGCCCAGGGCGAACTCGTTGTGAAACTTGTCGATCTCGGGCCAGCGCGTGCCGCTGCCCAGGTATTGGCCGGCGAGACTATACAAACTGTCGCCCCTGCGGACTATATGTCGGATCATATCTTCCTCCCTCTTTGAAAATCAGCGAGATTATGCCTTGCAG
>JBAQGR010000149.1:0-2506 GCA_049287895.1 Desulfatitalea sp. | reverse complement strand
GCCGGTAAACTCGACTTTGGCACCTGGGAGCAGATCTTCTACGGCGAGTTCGACGGCCGCCGCAAAAAGCGGGTGCTGGTCAAAATTATCGGCGAGTGATGCGCCGGAGTATGTGGAGTATATGAGTCAACAATATCCTGTCTCTACGTCCCTTGCATAAAAACGCGGCTACTTGATCGTGATGGTCGCCTTGCTCAACACTTGACTGCCTTCGCTCAGAATGTAACGCACTTCATAAACGCCGGGCTCCTTGGGGGCGCTGAGTTTCGCCGGATTCGATTGGACATAAACATATTCGATATAGCTGTCCGGCGCCTGGTCCGGGGTGGCGATGGTGATGTAGTCGGAAGCATAGCCCGGCCCTTGCCAGGCGACCTCAAATTGGGTGCCGGCAGCGGCGGATGCCGGCGGGGAGACCTTGGCGCTGACCGTTTTGATCGCGATGGTGGTTTTGGCCAGCAGTTTGCCGCCTTGGCCCAGAATGTAGCGCACCTCATAAGTGCCGGGATCGGGGGGTGCTTGCAGTTTTAACGGCGAACCTTCGCGGGTATAGGTGTAGTGAAGATAGCTGTCGGGCGGCTGATCGGGGCCGGCGATGGTGATGTAATCATCCGGGTTGCCGGGCCCTTGCCAGGTGACCTCAAACTCTCCGGCCATATTAGCCGAGGCCGGGGCTTGGACCGATGCGCCCACCGCCTTGATCGCGATGGTGGTTTTGGCCAGCAGTTTGGCGCCTTGGCCCAGAATGTAGCGCACTTCGTACGTGCCGGGGTCGGAGGGCGCCTGCAGTTTCAAGGGAGAGCCTTGGCTGGTGTAGGTGTAATTGAGATAACCGGCCGGCGGCTGATCGGGTCGGGCAATGGTGATATAGTCCCCTGAATAGGCCGGGCCTTGCCATTGGACGTCGAACGCCACGGCCACGTTCGCTTCGGCCGGCGTCTGAACCGTGGCCTGAACCGGCGTGACCTTGATGTCCGCGCGCCCGATCACCTTGCGGCTTTGGGCATGGATGTAGCGCAGTTCATATTCGCCTTCCTTGCCCGGGGCGGTCAGGTCGACCGGATTGCCGCGTTTGGTGTAGCTGTAGTCCGCATAGCTCAGCTCCTGCGAGCGTTTTTCCGCAATGGCGATATAGTCGTCGCGGCTGTCCGGCCCTTGCCACCGGACGGTAAATGCCGATCCTACCGGCACCCCGGCAGGCCCCTGCAAGGTCGCCGCGCCCGGGTTTTCGACCACCGGCGGGGGCGGCGCTTTGACCTCTTCGACCGTTTTGAAAAGAGCATCCCGCAGAGAGCCCGCATCGCTTGCGGCCAGGAAAAGACCGCCGGTTTTGTCGGCCAGACAGCGCAGGCGCCCCTGGTCCTCCTTGCTGATGTCAAAGCCGACCACGTGCACGGTGAAATCAACGCCGCTCATGGCCAGATCGGCGGCCAGCTTACAAGGATCGATGTCGCAGCTCTCCAGGCCGTCGCTCACCAGGATCACCGTGGCCCGCTCTTCGGTATACCGCAGGGCCTGGGCCGCCTGACGCACGGCCTCGCTCAGGGGGGTCTTGCCCTTTGGGTTGATCGCCTGCACCTTGTTCTTCATGGCAGTGGAGTTGTGCGGTCCCACGGGGATCACCATCTCGATGTCGTTGCAGTCTGCCTTGTGGCGGTGGCCGTAGACCATCAGGCCGGTCTGGAAATCGGCCGGAATCGCGGCGATGAGCTCGGCCATCGCCGCTTTGGCGATATCGATCTTGGCCCGACCATTGATCTGCCCCCACATGGAACCGGAAGCATCCAGGACCAGCACCAGCCGGGCCTTATCCTTGCGCTTCGTGGACGAGGCCTCGCGGCTCGCCGCTCCATCGGCCGCAAAGGATGCGGTCAGGAATGGTGCGGTGGTCGCCAGCAGAAAAACAGCGGCCGCGCAAACGGCCCTTAACGCCATGTGCATCACATGTTTTTGCATCGAAGCCTCCCATCGGCGGTCATACCCCAGGCTGTGCCTGGGATGGCCCATTGTCTTTGCAAAATTGCCAACAAAATCATTGCCTCTTGATTATGGCGGAGTCGACTTAAGTCGTCGCAGTATAGCTTGTCTCGATTCGTTTTCGCAAGTTATGAAAACACTTCTATTCAAGTGGCACATAGCAATTCGGGTGGAAAGGAGGAGTGCACACGCAGTAGAAGATGAGATCGCCGGTCCCGATATTGGCGATGCGTTGCGGCGTCTCCGGCGGGATTCTCACGACGTCGCCCGCGGATACTTCGATGGGCTCCATCCCACCCAGTTCTACGCGGCCGGTTCCAGCAACAATCACATATCTCTCGGATACGCCTCTCAAGCAGTGCAGGCCGGTCGTCACGCCGGCTTCGACCCTGGCGCGGGCGATGGACACGAAATCGTCGCCAGGGTCGTTGGCAACCTCCAAAATATGGCAGCGTTCCTGGGTCTCGAATTCTTCGCTGGCGGTCGCCTTTCTGATTTCTGGGCGCATGGGTTTCTCCGAGTACTTGAA
>JBAQGR010000148.1:0-2554 GCA_049287895.1 Desulfatitalea sp. | reverse complement strand
ATGGCGTTGGGGATGCGCCGCACCAGTTCTCTTTCCAGCCGGTCGCGCAAGGCTTTCACGCGGGTATTTTCCTCGTTCATCTGGGCCGCAGCCAGCTCCGCAGCCTTGCCCAGGCCGACGATGGCCGCTACGTTCTCGGTGCCGCCCCGGCGGCCGTGCTCCTGGTGGCCGCCCAGAAGAAAGGGCGCGTATTTGGTGCCTTTGCGGATGTAGAGTGCGCCGATGCCCTTGGGGGCGTGCAGCTTGTGGCCCGACAGTGAGAGCAGATCGATGGCGTTGTCGGCCATGTGGATGGGCACTTTGCCCACGGCCTGCACCGCATCCGTGTGGAACACCGCCCCGCGCTTGCGCACCTGGGCCGCGATCTCTTCCACCGGGAAGATCACGCCGGTTTCGTTGTTGGCCCACATGAGGCTTACTACAGCCGTGTCGTCGCTTAGATGGTCGTAGAGAAAATCGAGGTCCAGCAGACCGGCTTTGTCTACCGGAACAAAGGTGACACGGTAGCCGTTGCGTCCGAGGTATTCGGCCAGGTTCTTGACGGCCGGATGCTCCACATTGGAAGTAATTACATGGCGCTTGTCGGGATAGGAGCGCAGCGTGGCCCAGATGGCCGTGCTGTCGCTCTCCGTGCCGCAGGAAGTAAATATGATCTCTTCGGGCTGAGCTCCGAGCAGTTCGGCCAGCTTGGCCCGCGCCTCCCGGACTTTTCGGCCCACATTGCCGCCGAAGGTGTGCATGCTCGATGGATTGCCGTAGAATTGGGAGAAATAGGGCAGCATCTCTTCCACCACCTCGGGCGCGACTTGGGTGGTGGCGTTATTGTCCAGATAAACCGGTTTCATGAGGCCACCTCCTCGACCACCAGCTCCTTGGCCACCAGCTCCTTGAGCTTGGACTCCACATAATCCTTGAGGGTGATCTCGGACATGGCGCACGAGGCGCAGCGGCCTTTGAGTTTGACCATCACGCGGTTGCCGTCCACATCCACAAGTTGGATGTCGCCGCCGTCCTGCATCAGGGCCGGCTTGATTTCGCGTTCCAGGGTCTCTTCGATGAGCTTGATCTTCTGGATGTTGGTCAGCGGTTTGGGTTGGGGCGGCCGGTCCACCAGCGACCCATGGACGCGGTCCAGGATCTGTTGAATCGTTTCGTGGCACTTGCCGCAGCCGCCACCGGCCTTGATGTAGTTGGTGATCTCTTCGATGGTCTTCAGGCGGTTGTCCATGGCCGCGCGTTCGATCTGCACGTCGGTGACCCCGAAGCACTCGCACACCAGATTGCCCTCCTGCACCTTATCCGGCTCGCCGCGGTAGCAGGCAATGGCTTTTTCCAGGGCTTCGTGGCCCATCACCGAGCAGTGCATCTTCTCCTTGGGCAGTCCGCCCAGGTGTTCGGCAATATGATCGTTGGTGAGCGTTTGGGCCTCTTCGATGGTTTTACCGATGAGCAGTTCGGTCAGGGCCGAGGCCGAGGCAATGGCGCTGGCGCAGCCGAAGGTTTTGAACTTGGCATCCACGATCCGGCCGTCGTTGCCGACCTTGAAGGTCAGCTTCAAGGCATCGCCGCACGCCATCGAGCCCACCTCGCCCACGCCGTCAGCGTTTTCAATCTCCCCGACATTGCGCGGGTTGAGGAAATGTTCCTTGACCTTATCTGTATATTCCCACATGGCATCCTCCCAGGCGTTTGATCGCATTGGTTTCTTCAGTGTTGCGTAAGCGGCATGATAAGCACTAAATTAAGGTTGCAAAGTCGGTTTTGTCGGCCAGCCTTTTGTGTGGAACGGACTGACCCATAGAAAAAAGGAGGGGCACCCATGGAACGCCGTAAAGCGATGTTTGCCGGCAGTTGGTATCCGGACCGGGCCGATGAGTGCGACAGGGAGATCGACCAATTTTTGTCCGCGTCACCGCCGCTCCCGGCGGAACCGGAGAGACAATGGCTGACCGGCATCGTACCCCACGCCGGCTGGTACTACAGCGGCCGCATCGCCTGCCAGGTGATCCACCTTCTCAAAGAGCCCGATCCGATCGACCTGGTGGTGGTGTTCGGCATGCACCTGCATCCCGGCTCATCCAACCACATGATGACCACCGGCGCCTGGGAGACCCCCTTCGGAGATCTGCCGGTGGCCGAAGCATTGGCTGAGGCCCTGCAGGCGCGCTTTGCTTTCCAGGTGGAGACGCCCCGCCGCTTTGTCCAGGACAACACCGTGGAACTGCAACTGCCCTTCGTCAAGCGCCTTCTCGATCCGGCCGCGTTTTTGGCCATCGGCGTGCCGCCGACGCCGCGCTCCCTGGAGATCGGGCGGGCCGTGGTGGATTGGGCGCGGGACAATGGCCAGCGCCTGAAAATCATCGGGTCGACCGACCTGACCCACTATGGCGCCAACTATGGGTTTTCACCCCAAGGACGCGGCCAGCAGGCAGTGGCCTGGGTGCGCGACCAGAACGACCGCCGGGTGATCGATGCCATGCTGGCCATGGCGCCCGAACAGGTGATCGCCGAAGGGCTGGAGCATCAAAACGCCTGCTGTTCCGGCGCGGCCGCC
>JBAQGR010000147.1:0-5520 GCA_049287895.1 Desulfatitalea sp. | reverse complement strand
TGCCAGCGGGGGCCGGACACGTTTCCCTTCACGGGACGAAAGGATTCCGCTGAAGGAACCCTTTCGGTATCCGACGCCTTGCGCGTATTTTCCATTCGAACACTGGTTGCCGCCAAGCAAACCGATTTGAACAAGCAAATCATCACCCGCATCGTGCGGGATCACAACAGCAAATTTCTGGCGACCGACTTTATTTTTTAATTTCTTCTGTTTTTTTGCCCCGCGCGGTGCGAACGGCGTCCATCCCCTCGGCTTTCTGAACCGTGTAAATATGGATGCCATGCGGTTGGCATAAAAGACTCTTGGTCCCCAGCAAAACACCGAACATGTCGGATTTCAAATAATGATCCAATTTCTCGCGGCTTTCCCACTCCCCGTGAACACAGAGCAGGTTTTTGTCCATCATATCGCACAAGAGCGAATAGCCGAGACAGCCCATCTTCTTTTCCATGGACCCAATCATCGAAAGCAGCGTTTGCGCTACCTCTTTCTGCTTTTCGGGCAGGACATTCATGGTTATTCGGACAACGATCATGGCGGCCACCTTCCGGCGAATTCGATCTTCGGGCTCAATCTATAATTTCAAGCACCGAACGCTTTTTCGTCTTCGCCGAGACAGCGCTGACGATGGTCCTGATTGCATCCGCGGTCCGTCCTTGCTTGCCGATGATCTTACCTACGTCTTCCTTGGCCACTGAAAGTTCAACGATGGACGAATGCGCTCCACTGATTTCCTTGACGGACACAGCCTGCGGTCGATCCACCAGCGCGCGGGCCATGATTTCAACTATTTCTTTCATTGAGCAGTTGCCGTTGTCGGTTGGGACTGCGTTGAGAGTGGTTCTCATGGTTTGATCCTTTCTGTGAGGTTGAGGCCAACCGGTTTCCTTTCGAATAGAAAGGGCGACCTTTCGTATGAACCCAATGGCGAACAGAATGAGAACATGTGCTTGGATAGGCCCTCAATCTTTACTATCAAAGTTCATGCCGGATTTCGCGGAAACGGCCTCTTTACCACATCAAACTGATTTTATGCGGAAATAGAATTGGAAAGACGCAGCTATGCAGGGCAGGAATGGCTAATGTCCGAGGTCATATATGACCGTTGATCATATATGACCTCTTTTCCCGACAGACCGATGGATACAAACTACGATGGATTCGTAAAAAGTCTAAAATTCATTGCGACGATCACAAAGGAATAAAATCGGGCCGCGGCCATGGCAGCCGCCATCCGGCAAATCCGATCTTCGGACTCAACCGATTATTTCGAGCACCGAACGTTTATTCATCTTCGCCGAAACGGCACTGATGATGATCCGCATGGCGTCCGCGGTCCGTCCTTGTTTGCCGATGATCTTGCCGATGTCCTCCTTGGCCACTTTGAGTTCGAGGATGGACGAATGCGCTCCACCGATTTCCGTGACGGAGACGGCCTCCGGTTTATCCACAAGCGAGCGGGCCATGATTTCAACTAATTCCTTCATTGAGCAGCATTCGTTGTCGCCTTGTACTTCCGTGAGAGGGGTTTTCATAATAGCATCCTTTGTATGAGGTTGTGCGGAAATGAGATGTCGCCCGCCCGCGGTCGATCCACAGCGGACGCCACCGCGCCTAAACGCGATGTCGCGAGTAGACGTCGGCGTCCAGAGAGCTGACGCGTCCTTCCCCGAGCGCATTATAGCCGGCCGCCGCGATCATGGCGGCATTGTCGCCACATAGCGCCAAGGGGGGGATAAACACCCGGATGCCCTTTGCTTCGGCTTCGGCGCCCAGCCGCCTGCGCAGCGCGCTGTTGGCGGCCACCCCGCCCACCAGGGCCACCCGTGAGCAGTGCTTCACTCCGGCGGCGAACAGCAGTTTATGAACCAATACATCTACCACCGCTTCTTGAAACCCGGCCGCGATGTCGGCCGCCTTATCTTCCACGGCGCGGGGATGGGTCTGGATATGGCGATGGACGGCCGACTTCAAACCGCTGAAGCTGAAGTCGAATTGCTCCTTGTCCAGGTAGGGACGGGTGAACGGTATGTTGCGTGCGTCCCCCTGGGCCGCCAAACCATCGATGGCCGCGCCGCCCGGATACCCCAGGCCCAGCATTTTGGCCACCTTGTCATAGGCTTCGCCGGCGGCATCGTCGCGGGTTTGGCCTAGCAGCACATGGCGCTCCATTGCCTCCAGATAGTAGATGGCCGTATGACCGCCCGACGCGAGCAGGGCCACCAGTGGAAAGCCGGGCGGGTCGGCGGCCAGCTGAACCGAGTGCAAGTGCGCGGCCAAGTGGTCCACCCCCACCCAGGGCAAGCCGCGGGCAAAGGCAAAGGCCTTGGCAAAGCAAAACCCCACCAGCAGACACCCCACCAATCCAGGCCCCTGGGTCACGGCCACACCATCGATATCCGCAACCCCCAGGCCGGCATCGGCCAGGGCCTGCTCCACCACCGGCGCAATGGCTTCGATGTGCTGCCGCGAGGCCAGCTCCGGCACCACGCCGCCATAAGGACTGTGCAGGGCGATTTGCGAAGCCACCACCGATGACAAAATATGCCTGCCGTCCGCCACTACGGCGGCGGCCGTCTCATCACACGAGGATTCGATACCGAGTACATTCATATGTTATGGCGTCATCGATAGGCTGGTGGTAGAGGCGGTCCGCCATCGGCGGCCCTGTCGTGCCGCGGGTTGTGCTACTTGCGCTTTGGGGATGTCACCGACCCGGTGCCACTGCCGCGGAGCGCTCACGACCGGCAGGGGGGCTGGTTCCGGGCGCCCTTGGTGAGCCAGGCCAGCATGCGTTGGAGATATTTGCGCAGCGTTGACTTCATGGCTTGCCTCTCGTAGGTCTAAACCCAACCGAACCGGCTTTCATCCGTGGCCTCGCGCGCGACGATTTGCCCGATGACAAACCCCTTCTCTTTCATGGCGGCCAAACGGGCCAACACATCCTGCACGTGCGATTCCGGCACCACCGCCACCATGCCGATGCCGTTGTTGAAGACGCGCAGCATTTCGTGCTCTTCGACCTGGCCGGCCTTTTGGAGGAAGCTGAAGATGGGCGGAATATCCCAGCTGTTGCGTCTCAACACGATGCCACAGGCTTGGGGAATGATGCGCAAGGTGTTTAGGACGATGCCGCCGCCGGTGATGTGGGCCAGGCCGCGGATCGGCAGATCGCGGATCAGGTTCTGCACTGTTTCGGAATAGATCTTGGTGGGCGTAAGCAACTCTTCGCCCAGGGTCTTGCCCAGCTCGGGCAGATGGGTTTCGACCGTCAGCTTGAGATGATCGAAACAAATTTTTCGCACCAGGGAGAAACCGTTGCTATGCACGCCATTGGAGGCGATGCCGATGATCTGGTGGCCCACCTGGATCTCCGATCCATCGACGATTTTATTGTTGGCGACGATCCCCACCGCGAAACCGGCCAGGTCGTACTCGCCGTCCGGATAAAATCCCGGCATCTCGGCGGTCTCCCCGCCGATCAGCGCACAGCGCGCCTCCTGACACCCCTTGCCGACGCCCTGGATGATCTGGGTCACCTTCTGGTCATCGAGCTTGCCCGTGGCCAGATAATCCAGGAAAAATAACGGCTTTGCGCCTTGCACGGCCACATCGTTGACGCTCATGGCCACCAGGTCGATCCCCACGGTGTCGTGCTTGTCCATCAGGAAAGCGATCTTGAGCTTGGTGCCCACACCATCGGTGGAACTGACCAGCACCGGGCTCTCCATGTTGGCCACATTCAACGAAAACAAGCCGCCGAATCCGCCGATCTCCCCCATCACGCCGGAGACACGGGTCTGCTGGGCGATGCTTTTAATCGATTGAACCAACTGGTCGGCCTTGTCGATGTCCACGCCGGCATCGGTATAGGTCAATGGTTTTTCCATGGTGGGGTCTCCTGGTTAAAACGCCGTAAAATCACTTGCATCGATAAACTGACGGCCATGAAAAGTCAAAAGAAAAGTTTTGAAAGTCTTTTCTATTGACTTTGGGCCGGGGCTTATACGAAATATCCCCGACATCATTGAAGGAAGAGCCAAGGAGAGAGGCCATGCAACCAGTCTATCTGGGTTTGATCGGATGCGGCACCGTCGGTACGGGCGTCGCCCGGCTGTTGATCGACCGCCGCGACATGCTCCAGCAGCGCACCGGGATTCCCCTGGTGCTCAAATATGTCGCCGACCTGGACCGAACCACCGACCGGGGCGTGGCCTTTGCTCCCGGTGTCTTCATCGACGATGCCTGGGCCGTGGTCAACGATCCCCAGGTGGATATCGTCATCGAGATGATCGGCGGCACCACCCTGGCCAAGGATCTGGTCCTGGCCGCCATTCAAAAGGGCAAGCACGTGGTCACGGCCAACAAGGCGCTGCTGGCCACCCACGGCAACGACCTGTTCCGCGCCGCGGCCGCGGCCGGTGTGGACCTGGCCTACGAGGCGAGCGTCGGCGGCTGCATGCCCATCATCAAGACCTTGCGCGAAGCCTTGGTGGGCAACGAGATCCAGGCCATGACCGGCATTCTCAACGGAACCTGCAACTATATCCTCTCCAAGATCACCGAGGAGGGCATCGCCTTTGCCACGGCCCTGGCCCAGGCCCAGGCCAGCGGCTTCGCCGAGGCCGATCCCACGCTGGATATCGAGGGCTACGATACGGCCCACAAGCTGGCCATATTGACGGCCCTGGCCTATGGCATGCAGATCAATCTGGACGATATCTACATCGAAGGCATTTCGGCCATCACGCCGCTGGACATCCAGTTCGCCGACTATTTCGGCTACCGTATCAAGCTGTTGGCCATCAGCAAGAATCGCGGCGCGGCGGTGGAAGCGCGCGTGCATCCGGCCATGATTCCGGTGGATAACATCCTGTCCAATGTCAACGGCAGCCTCAACGCCATCACGGTGAGCGGCCATGCGGCGCAGGATCTCTTCCTCTCCGGCCGCGGCGCGGGCATGCTGCCCACGGCC
The DNA here is from genome assembly GCA_049287895.1 of Desulfatitalea sp. Lineage (GTDB taxonomy): Bacteria > Desulfobacterota > Desulfobacteria > Desulfobacterales > Desulfosarcinaceae > Desulfatitalea. The sequence goes on along the minus strand of JBAQGR010000147.1, from coordinate 545 downwards.
AGCGCCGTGCTGAGCGACATCGTGGATCTGGCCCGCAACCTGCGTCGCGGAGCGGTGGGGCGCGTGCCGCTCACCGGCTACCAACCCGACCAGATCCGCCGAACGCCGGTCATGCCGGTCACCGAAATCGTCACCCACTACTACTTCCGGTTTTCCGTGGAAGATCAACCGGGCGTATTGGCCGCCATCGCCGGCATCCTGGGCCAGAACGGCATCAGCATCAAATCGGTGCAGCAAAAGGGCCGCAAGACCGATGGACATGTGCCCATCGTCATGCTGACCCATCGGGCCAAAGAGGCCGATGTGCGCCAGGCGCTCACCCAGATCCGCGGCCTTAATGTGGTGGGCGCGGCGCCGGTGGTCATTCGCATCGAAGACGATGCCCAGGACAGTTAACCCCGCCTGGGAAGTAAAACCAGCATCTATCCATCAATTAGATAGATAGAGAAGCCGAGAGAAGCCATGCACATTGTCTGTTCGGATTTGGAAGGAGTATTGGTCCCCGAGATCTGGATCCATGTGGCCCGGAAGACCGGCATCGAAGA
>JBAQGR010000146.1:0-3499 GCA_049287895.1 Desulfatitalea sp. | reverse complement strand
TTACTGGAGATGTTCACACCGTAACCTTGGGATAGCCTCTTGCGCCCTCACTTGCGCTTGGTCGTCGCCCGCCAGCCGCCCATGGGCGCATGGGTGGGCCGCAGTACTTTGCTGATGTCCCGGGCCTGTTCGATGACGTAAAAAGCAGTGGGATCGATGGCGCGTACTTCGGTCAAGATCCAGTTCAAATCGCGGCGGCGGCAGGCGATGTAGAGCTCGTCCACCGCGCCGGTCATGCCCTCGCCGCGGAAGACGGTGACCGGTTGGCCCTGCTGGCGCAGCCGATCGGCCAGCAGCTTGCAGGCATCGCGGGTGATGACCCGCAGAATGATGAGGCCGAAGGCCAGTTTGCGTTCGACGATGATGCCGATCACATTGCCGGTGGCGTAGCCGAAGGCGTAAAAGATCACCAGAATCGGTTGGACCCGCACCTGGCTGATGACTGTGCTGGCCACGAGGATCCAGATGATGATCTCGAAAATGGCCAGGAAAAAGGCGATCACCGTTCGGCCTTGAACCGTGATGATCGTGCGCACGGTGCCGATGCTGACATCGCAGATGCGGGCCACGAAAACGACCATGCCGGTCAAAAGAATATCGGGATCAAACATGGGGATGCAAGTACTCCTTGGGTTCGTTGATTCGGCGGCCATGGGCCTGGACCGGGAATTACTCCTCCGGCGGCACTTTGCCCCTGAGGGCCTTGATGCGCCCGTGTCGGGTTTTCAGGTCCAAGCGTTTGCGCCGGGCGGCGCGGCTCGGTCGGGAGGGGCGCCGCTGGATGGGCACGAAGGTCGCGCTTTGGACCAGCATCTGCAATCGTTCGAGGGCATCCGTTCGGTTTTTCTCCTGGCTGCGGTGCTGCTGGGCCTTGATGACGATGACCCCTTCCTTGGTGATGCGCTGGTCGTGCAAGCGGAGCAGACGCTCCTTGTAGACGTCGGGCAGGGACGAGGCCCGGATGTCGAAGCGCAAATGCACGGCGGTCGAGACCTTGTTCACATTCTGGCCGCCGGCCCCCTGGGCGCGTATGGCACTGATTTCGATTTCGCTGAGCGGTATGGAAACGGTATCGTTAATTGGCAGCATGGCGGTAAGTTCTCTATGGCTAATCCCAACCCTTAACTTTCTTCTTTCTACTTCATCCCAAATACACATTGATCACTTCGTTGCGCGCATGGACATGCTGCAGGGTGATCTGGATCAGATCTTCGGGCTTCAGGCTGACATGGTCGGCTCCTGCAAGGTTGCACTCGATCATGTATGCCGGTATCAGGATGGCGTAGCCCTCGCGTCGGCGGAAGAGAACGACCGCCTCTTCTTTCTTGCCGATGTGGCCCTCCAGGTATTTGAGCAGCCAGTAGCGGTGGCGGCTGAATTGGATACGCTGGACCACGCCCATGGGTACTTCCAGGGCCGCGATGATGAACTCCATCTCTTTGGCGCTGTAGGCCGTTTCCAGCCCAAAGGCCGAGCGGATCTGCCGTTGGGTCACCAGGTCGGAGTATTTGCGGATCGGCGAAGTGCAGGTCACATAAGCCGGCACACCCAGGCCCGAGTGGGGTTCCGGCGTGCTGCCGAGCACGAACCGGTTGATCTGCTTGCGCTGCATGCAGTTCTGGAAAAGCGTGCCGCGGTCGCGGTCGAAGAGCCGTTCGCGCGGCTCGGGCTGGGAGCGGAAGATGGCCGGCAGGTTGCGCTCGGAGAGAAAACGGGCCGCCAGGCTGTTGGCCAGGATCATCAACTCGGCCACAAGCAGGTGGGATGGGCTTTCGCGGTCCACCCGCTGCATCACCGGATGCCCCTTGGGATCGAGCCATAGATTGATCTCGGGCAGTTCGATGATCAGGGCCCCATGGTCCAGGCGGATGTTGCGGTAGCCCTGGGCGATGGTGTGCAGGGCCTTGACGGTGGCATCGTGGGTCGCCATCTCATCCACATCCTGGTAGGTCAATTGCCGCGTGACGCGGATCAGGCTGGGCACGATCTGGAAATCGAGCACCTTGCCCTGGGGGGTTATGGTGGCCAGGGTACTGATGGCCGGGCGATCCTCGCCGGCCTTGAGACTGCAAGCGCCCAGGGAGAGCGCCGTGGGCAGCATGGAGATGCGCTGGTCGGGCATGTAGATGGAGCTTGCGCGTCCCAGGGCCTCCTGGTCGATGGGATCGCCCTTGGCGACGTAGTGACCCACATCGGCGATATGGATGCCCAGCACGAAGTTCTCTCCTTGGGCCACCAGGCTCAGGGCATCGTCGTAGTCCAGGGTGCCCGGCCCGTCGATGGTCATCAGGGGCAGATCGCGCAGGTCGCGGCGGCCCGCGGCCGCGGATGGCGGGTTTTGGACCTGCGTCGCCGCGTGGGCCTCCACCGGGGCCGGCATCTCGGCGCGGATATCGTGGCGCAGCAGGTCGAGATTTTCGTCGGGCCGCCACACGCCGATCTTCACCAGAAACCCGAAAAGCGCCGACGGCGCGCCGACGCCGGCCTTGGCGAGCATGGCCCGGGCCACCTCGGCGTGGGGACTCTCCTTTTCGTGCAGGCCGTAAGCGGCCAGGATGCGGACGATCTCCGCTGCTTCGCCCGGCGGCGATGTCTCCTGTCCCTTGAGCACCTTTTGCAGCCAGAGAGTGCCTTGCTCGATGATGCGGGCGTCGCGCGCCTCTTTCTCGCGCTGGCGCACGATCTGTTCGACCTTGTCCACCGCGTGGGGGAAAAACTGGTCCGGGCTGAACTTGAAGTAGAGCCGGTCGTTGAAGAAAGCCCGAATTACCGCCGACTCGTGATCGCCGTTGGGCTGCTCCGGAAAGCAGAAGACGGTCATGGTTGCCAGATCGATCCACTGCTGCTCACTGTGCAGAACCGACCACAATGACTGGATATCCACTTGGCGGCTCAACTCCCTGCGCCGCAGGCTGATCTCTTTCAGGCCGGCCACCAGCTTATCGCGCCCCCCGGCGGGGTCCAGGCGCGACTTGGAGCGGTGGGTCAGCCGCTCGGCCGACAATTTGACTTCGCGATTGTTTTCGGTCAACAGCCGCAAGCGCAGATTCTTGATCTCCAACACCACCGCGCAGAAAATTTTCTGGCTGTCGATGAACTCAACCACCTGACCCGATTCCATGGCACTCCTTCCGACGATCCGCCGAAAATCCGGCAGATGCCACCCTATTAACAACCCCACCGGGCAAAGTCAAATAACGGTACGAATGTAAAACAAAAAACCAAAAAAACGGGTTGACCTGGCGGGGGGAGCGATTATGGTATGTACCTTTTAAGTTTAAAGTGTAAAGTCAGACAACATCGTAAAAAGTCCCCGAGCCGTCACTCCCGCGTCGGCGGGAGTCCAGAAACACTTGGAAAGACTGGATTCCCGCCTGCGCGGGAATGACGTTAACAGGCACCGAGACACTTTTTACGAGTCCATCAAGTCTGATGAACTTGTAAAAAGTCTCAGGGGCCGGTTTGTGTCATCCCCGCGAAGGCGGGGATCCAGTCATTG
>JBAQGR010000145.1:0-8984 GCA_049287895.1 Desulfatitalea sp. | reverse complement strand
CAATCTCGATGACGGCTCCCATCGCGCCACCCTTATCGCCGAGTGGTCACTGGGCGACCACCTGCAGCTATTCGGTATCGGGAACTGGGACCATGGAGATGATTGCAGCGAATTCGGCAGCATCCTCGATGGCCAAGTCATGCTGGGCATGATGGTGGTTTACTAGGATCAAATTTTTCAGTTGATCCCGCGGCAGAAGCGGACGATGATGAAGACCAGCAACAGGCCGGAACCGCAGCGTGCATTCGTCCGGCAAAGGACATCAAGATCATGACCCTGACCCGCCGACAGCATAATAAAGGCCCCTCCTGGAAAGATCTGGGCCTGACTGCCTTCTTCTCCACGATCATTGCCGGTTTGCTCACCTACATCTATCAGGATGATTCCTTTTGGGTCAATTGGATCATTTCCCAATGCATCGGCTTGTCTATATGCACCCTTTGCCGCTACAGTGTGGCCCTATTCAACCCCCAAACCACATGGGGCATAGCGGCTGTCGTTGCGGCTGCCAGTATCTTCGGCGGCATTATCGGCGGCACCGCGGGCGGATGGCTCTCCGGAATCGAGGTCTCCCTTTTTCTGGCGAAAAAAATCTACACGCTGCGCGTGCTGATCATGAGCCTGTTGTTCGGCAGCATCATTGCCTATTACTTTTTTTCGCGGGAGAGGATTTCGGAAATCCAGCGTTTGCTGCAGGAGGAGCGCATTCAACGCCTGACCAGCGAAAAGCACGCCGTGCAATCTCAGCTTAAAATGCTCCAGGCCCAAATCGAACCCCACTTTCTGTTCAACACCTTGTCCAACATCCTGAGCCTGCTGGACAGCGATACGGCCAGGGGCAAAACGATGTTGCAGGATTTGACCCGCTACCTGCGTGCTTCGCTGGCCGAAACCCGTTCGCAGTGGACCACCCTGGGCAGCGAAATGGAGCTGGTCGGCGCCTACCTGAACATCTTCAAGGTCCGGATGGACGATCGGCTCAAGGTACATATCGAGATGGACGACACCCTCAAAGCGGTTCCTTTTTCTCCCATGCTCATTCAACCGCTGGTCGAAAATGCCGTGATCCACGGCCTGGATGCCAGCATCGAGGGAGGAACCCTCCATATCCGCGCCGAACAGGAGAACTCCATGCTGCGGGTCACCGTGGCCGATACCGGCCAAGGGATCGGTGCCGGCCCATCCCAAGGCCTGGGACTGGCCAATATCCGCGAGCGGCTCAAGGCGCTCTACGGCAGCCAGGGCCGCTTGATCATCACGGAAAACCAACCCAGGGGAGTCAAGGCCGTGATCGAGGTGCCCTATGCCGTCGCCCCTTAGAGCCGTCCTGGCCGACGATGAAAAGAGTTTGTGCGCTTATCTGAAAAGCCTGCTCCAACAGGCTTGGCCCGAGCTTCAGATCTGCGCCGAGGCCCGCAATGGCGTGGAAGCCCTGGAGATGATCCAAAGGCACCGTCCCGATGTCGCCTTCCTGGATATCAAGATGCCGGGTATGACCGGCATGGAGGTGGCCCGCAGGGCCGCGGAGTTGTGCCGGATCGTCTTTGTCACGGCCTATGACCAGTTTGCCGTGCAGGCCTTTGAAAACGAGGCCGTGGATTACCTGCTCAAACCCGTGGAACCCCAGCGTCTGGCACTGACGGTCCAGCGCCTTAAGGAACGCTTTGCAAAGCATGACCTGGACCCCGCGCCCATCCATGCTGTGCTGAAGAGCCTGCAGGAGCGTCTGACCTCAGGCGCAGCAGCCGCCTATTTGAAATGGATCAAGGTATTGGACCGGCAAAGCCTCCGGCTGATCCCGGCTGAGGAGATTTGTTGTTTTCAGGCACAGGACAAGTATACGGTGGTACAAACCGAGCAGGAAGAGTTTCTGATCCGCAAGTCCATCAAGGAGCTTGTGGAAGATCTGGACCCGCAGGTGTTCTGGCAGATCCACCGCAGCACCATCGTCAATGCAGCCTGGATCGACAAGATCAGCACCTCCCTGACGGGCAGTTACGTCTTGACCCTCAGGAGCCGACCCGGGGCGTTGACGGTGAGTCGCAGCTACCGCGACAGGTTCAAATCCATGTGAGCGCCGGAGCCGAACTGAGCCGGCCACGCGAGGAGGCTACCGGCGGGCGAGGATCGCCTTGGCCGGAATCAGGCCGGTGGCGCTGGCCGAAACGATGTTGCCGGCCACGCCGGGGCCGTCGCCGGCCACAAAGAGTCCCTTGACGGCTGTTTCCAGCTGGTTGTCGGTTTCCACCTGGGTGGCGAAGAATTTGATCTCCGGCGCATACAGCAGGGTTTCCTCGTTGGAAACGCCCACGACCACACGGTTGAGTTGCTCCAGCCCCTCGATGATATTGGTGAGAATGCGCTCGGGCAGGGCCATGGCGATATCGCCGCACACCACATTGGTGAGGGTGGGGCGGATATAGCCTTTTTGAACGCGCTGCCAGGTACTGCGCCGACCGCGCTTGAGATCGCCGAAGCGCTGCAAGATCGGTTTGCCGCCGCCGATCAGGGTGGCCAACTGGCCGATGGATTCGCCATAGGCCTGGTTGTCGGTCACGGGCTCGGTGAGCACCACCTTGGACAGAAAGGCGAAATTGGTGTTCTCCGACTTCTTGTCCCGGAAGGCGTGCCCATTGACGCAGACGAAGCTGTTGTAACTCTCCTGGGCCACGTAGCCACCCTGGTTGGTGCAGAAGGTGCGGGTCTGGTCGTCGTATTTGACGGTTTGAATGAAGAAGGTGGGGTCATAGATGATGCCGCACAGATCCTGAAGGATATCGTTGTGCACCTCCACCCGCACCCCCACCTCGATGCCGCGCTGGCGAAGCCCCAGGTCCAGATGGGTGGCCAAGCGCCCCATCCAGTCGGCACCGGCCCGGCCGGGTGCCAGGATCACGTAGGGTGCCTGGTACGATTTGCGATTGGTGACCACACCCTTGACCCGGCCCTTGTCCACGATCAGTTCGCGCACATCCTCGGAGCTGTGGATCACCACACCGCGCTGGCGCAGATACTCGGCCATGCCGGCGATGTGGTCGGGCAGCCGGTCGCTGCCCAGGTGTTTTTGTTTGATGATCAGCAGATCGATGCCATAGCGTTTGGCGGACTTGCGGATGGCCCGGGCCGCCTCCATGTCGGTGGGATAGACAGGGCCATCCATGCCGAAACGGTTGAAGATCCCCTCGGTTTCCGCGATCAACTCCTGGGCCGCGGCCAGTGACATGAACTGGGTCAGGTCGGTTTTGCCCAACTTGTGGATGTAGTTGAGTTTGCCGTCGGAAAAGAGGCCGGCACCGCCGATACCGCACAAGATATTGCACGGCTTGCAGCGCTGACATGGGTCCTGGGCGGTCATGGGACACTTGCGCCGTTCCGGCGGCTTGCCCTTGTCCACCAGCAGCACCCTCATGTTCGAATGTTCGCACAAGTGGTAGGCCGCAAAAAGACCGGCCGGCCCTGCGCCGACGATGATGACATCGAATTGCGTGGCGCTGGATATCTCCGCGGAAGCGATCACAGAAGGATTCCTTATTTGCTGCCGGTGATCAGGCCTTGGCTGCTCACCAATTTGGCCAACTCGGCCACGCGACGACCCATTTTGCGGGCATTTTCAATCACGCCGCTGTCGGGTGCGCCCACACAAGCCACACCATAGTGGCCGGTGGCCGCCAGGGGATCGCCCACAATGATCATGCCGTAGATCAACAGCGCCTGGAGGATCGACAAAAGGGTGGTCTCCTTGCCGCCGGTGGGGTCTCCGGAGGTGGCGAAGGCGGCCCCCACCTTGTTTTCCATACGGCGACGCACACTCACGTGATCGTCCAACACCTTCTTCAGCTGCGCGGCCATGCCGCCGAAATAGACGGGTGATCCGGCAATGACCCCCGCGCTGTTGACAAAATCGTCCCGGGTCACCTCGTCGGTGCGCCGTAGCACCACATCCACATCCCCCGCCTGGACAACCCCTTCGGCGACGGCCTCGGCCATCTTGCGGGTGTTACCTCCCTTGGAATAGTAGAGCACCAAAATTTGCATGGGCCTCTCCTTGTTGGTAATTCGACGGAAAACCGGTCTAACAAACCGTTGGATGGATCTCCCGACCTGAACTTATCGATCTTTGACAACGCCGCCATAGATCCCTTTGGCGCAATCAGGACACAGGCTATGGCTGAATTGGGCTTTGGTCCGATCCTGAATATACTTTTCAATCCGCTCCCAAAACCCCTTATCGTTACGAATTTTGTGACAATGAGCGCAAATGGGAATAAAGCCTTGAAGCGTCTTGAGCTCTCCAAGGGCTGCTTGAAAATCTTGAATCAAGCGTTCCTTTTCAGTGTTATGGCGCTGGGATTCGATCAGCGCCAGATAAGCGGAACTGACCATGATGGCTCCGAACCCAAAAAACAGGCAGGCAATCACCGTGCAATCGAGCCTGTTGCCGAGGAACTGGTAATAGATCAGAGTAAAAAGAATCGTATTGACGCCCACATAGACCGACGGCATCTGCCGGAGCACGGCAAGACCGAATATCGCCAGGGCAATCACTATTTGCACGAACGGCAAAAGATAGGGATAGGTGGCAAAATAGCTATTGCGCCGCCGGACATATTCCGCGATTCCGACCAGGATGCCCGCGGCTATCAACCGCAATGCCAAGAGCCGATAGAGCGCCTCATGGCTCGGGGCGCTCAGGACGTCCACGGCAAAAAAGGAGAGCCCCATAAAAGCGATCACCAGCAGGGTATGGCGCGCGATCCTGCTGGTATCGGCCCAATTGAACCGAAGATAACCCGCTTCCATAATTTTGGATAAATATTCGCCTGAAAAGCCAATTGAAGCATCGTCTGGTTTTTGATCCATCCAGGAACCGCCCTGTCGGGTTTGCGTCAATACCATCTTAAATTTCTTATATATTTTAATAAAGCACAATTTGCGATCCGGGAAAAGAGGAATTACGATTTTTACAGCGAACAAACCAACGGGCCTCTCGCAGGTGCCTTCCCCGGGGAAATCGGGCGGTGTCGAATCCTTGGTTATCATATCCGCCCCATGCAACCGTGCTGGAAGTAATTACGGACGGCCCTGCGGATATATTTGTTGTTTTCATTTTGCTTTCTACTTAGTGTCCATCCAGGGATGAGATATTTTTGTCGCGTTCAAGGCGGACGAAAATTTTAACCGCAGGAATATATGGACATATTTCGAGGATTAAAATTTTCGCCCAACGCAGAAATCGGCAAAAATAGCCATTCCTGGATGGGCACTACTTATATTCGGCACCCTTGGGGCCAGACGAACCGGCGCATTGAAGGTTCGGCATGATTCAGCAAGTATCGTGTACATAAGGGGGAGTATGAAAGCGCTGCTGGTGGAAGATGATCCTAAAATCGCCTCGTTTGTCGAAAAAGGGCTGCGGGAGGAGGGCTTTGTCGTCGACCGCACAGAGGATGGCGAGCAGGCGCTTCAATTGGCCAGAGAGATCAAATACGATGTGGCCATTGTAGACATTATGCTGCCGAAACGCGACGGGTTAAGCCTCATCGACATTTTGCGGCAACACGGTATCGACATGCCGATTCTAATTGTCAGCGCCAAACATACCGTCGACGACAGGATCAGGGGCCTTCAGCGGGGCGCGGATGATTATTTGGTAAAGCCATTTATCTTTGCGGAATTACTCGCCAGAGTCCACGCCTTGGTGCGTCGCTCCTCAAAACCCATCAAGGACAGCCGGATCGCCTGTGGGGACCTGGTGGTGGACCTGCTCGAACGGAAGGTGCGAAGAGGCGGGCAGATGATCGAACTGCAACCCAAAGAATACGCCCTGCTTGAATTCTTACTTCACAACCGGGGCCGCACACTATCAAAAACCATGATCATGGAACAGATCTGGGATCTCCATTTTGATCCGCAAACAAATGTGGTGGATGTATTGGTTTGCAGACTGCGCAACAAGATCGACAAAAACTTTTCCCAAAAACTCATTCAAACGATACGTGGTATCGGCTATGCCATCAATGTCTCGGATTCAAAAGTTTAGCAAAACCATCGGATTCAAAATGGCCGCCGGTTATTCTCTGCTGTTCGCGTTCAGCTTCGTGGGGTTGACCGTTTTTGCCTACCTGTTTCTTGAAGCCACACTCTCTCGGCAGAACCGTACAATGATCGCGGCGGAAGTGGAAAGCCTTCAAGAAGAGTACCGCACCGGCGGTTGGACGGCTTTTAAAACCAAAGCCCTGGAAAATGATCGTTTCAGGAAAAACAACCCATTTTTTACACGGGCGCTCCAAGGGCCGGGAAACGACGAGCTGATATTTTTCCCTCAATATTGGAAAGACTTCGACTTAACGGCCTTGAAAAAAATGCCCGGACAATTCGCCGGACAGTATATAACGCTGCCAAGCCTTACGCATAACTATACCTTGGAAATTTTCACTGCCAGCCAATCGGACGGCAGCCTTTTTCAGGTGGGCATCAGCACAGAGGACCGCTCGGCTATTTTAACCCGCTTCAGAGAGAGCTTTTTAGCGGTTTCCATTCCGCTGATTCTTCTGGCCGCGGGCGGCGGGGTGTTGTTATCCCGCAGAACGCTGCTGCCCCTTCGCAACCTGATTAGTACCGTGGCGTCGATCGAGGCGGGCAAACTGGACGCCCGTGTCCACGTGACGCATACCGGCGATGAGCTCGACGAACTGGGGCGACTGTTCAACCAGATGATCGAAAAGATCAATCAATTGATCCAGGGCATGAAAGGTTCGCTGGACAGCGTTGCCCATGATTTGCGCACACCCATGACCCGTTTTCGAAACCTCGCTGAAGCCGCCTTGCAGCGGGAACTTACGTCAGAGGCATATCGCGAAGCCTTGCAGGATTGCGTAGATGAATCCGACCATATCCTTCGCATGCTCCACATGCTTATGGATATTTCCGAGGCGGAAGCCGGCACAATGCACCTGCGGCTTCGGCCTGTCGACATGGTTCAATTGGCGGAGGGAGTTGTCGATATGTACCGCTATGTCGGCGAAGAAAAGGAAGTCCAAATCAAAACGGACTTTCCCGACGAAGCACCGCTGGAGGCGGATGCCGAACGTATCTGCCAGGTGCTGGCCAACCTGCTCGACAATGCCTTGAAATTCACCGGACCGGGCGGAGAAGTGCGCGTGACGATAAAGAATCTGGCGAGCAGGGTCCAGATTCAGATAGCCGACTCGGGCATTGGGCTCCAACCCGAAGATATTCATAAAATTTGGGATCGGTTGTACCGGGGCGCCCAAGCCACTCACAAGGGTCTCGGATTGGGCTTGAGCGTGGTCAAAGCCGTAATCCACGCCCATATGGGCGATATTCAAGTCTCCAGTACACCGGCTTCCGGATCCGTTTTTACAGTTCAGCTGCCCACTCGCAGGCAATCGCCCACCTAACAGGCAGGCAGATCGCGGAAATAGGGCCGATTCAGTTAAGCCGCATCCCTTGATTCTTTACCATCCTGCTCACACCGTCTCTCAATAACTCCCAAAAGGAACCATACCGTAGATGGCCCGCGCTCGATCGCAGAGGGGATTGTCGCCGCTCTCTATTTCCCAGGTGGCGAAAAAACTACGGCAGACCGATGGCCGTCGGTCATAGACAAGGCACGTAACGCTTGCCCCAACGGTTCCTTCCAGCGCGATGCAGCGCTTTTTCAGCCCGTCGGTTCCCTTCATCACCCGTTTGTTCTTGCCGGCTTCCTCGGTCAGCTCAACCGGTACGGTGCCGTCAAGCGAATCGCTGGTTTCTGAACCCTGGAGCGCTACCCTGTAAAGCGCACAGCAGGCACCACATCGCTGACATGGATTCTGCATTCAGTTGCCCTCTTTTTGGAATCTCTTCTCGTTCATCAACGCCGCAACGATCGGTCCTCAACTCCACACAATTGCCTGATTGTCTGTTATTAGAGGGATGTCCCGATTTTCCCGTCAGCGGATAAAAGATAGCAGGGCAACATTGCTGCTGCATTTCCACGGCATTACAGTTTTGAAAGGTGTGTTTCTTTAGGCGTGTGGTTGGCGGCGTTTATGGCGTGTTCAACATTTGGGCAAGACGGTCGGCCCCGGGGGCCCCGGCGAAACGATGGTGTAAGCGTATCAAACCTCTTTTACGGCGTCACAGGTCTGTTTTCGTGCAAAAACTGCAGCAGGGTTAGCGTAAAGACATCGGCCTGTTCCACGTTGAGCAGGTGGGCTGCCCCGGCAACCACGACCAGCCGGGACGCAGCAACGCGCTCATGGATGAAGCGGGCCGATGATACGGGCGTGCCTTGATCGTGTTCGCCCACGACGAGGAGGGTGGGTGTCGTAATAGCGCGGATTGTATCGCGCAGGTCCATGTCCCGGATGGCGGCGCAGCAAGCGCAAAAACCTTCCACCGGGGTAGAGAGATAGGTTGCGCGGACCGATTGAACCATATCAGGCAGGCGCTGCTGGCCGGGTTGGGTGAACCAGCGGTCGATGGTGGTGTCCACCACGGCAGCCAGGCCGTTGGCGTTCACGAATTGGATGCGTTCCTCCCAGATTTCCCGCGGCGGCATGTGGCTCGCTGTGGAGCACAGCGCCAGGGAGTGCAGACGATGGCCGTACTGGGCGCCCAGCACCTGGCCGACCATGCCGCCCAGGGAGAGACCGCAGAAATGAACCTTGGCCAGGTTCAGGGCATCCATCAGGCCCACGGCGTCGGTGGTCAGTTGGGTCATGGTGTATGGCCCGGGGGGTACCGCCGATTGCCCGTGGCCGCGGTGGTCATAGCGCAGCAGGCGAAAACCGGCTGCCGTCAACGGCTTCACCTGGGGGTCCCACATGGTCATATCGGCGGCCAGGGAGTGGGACAACATTACCACTGGACCATTTTGCGGGCCTTCCCAGCGATAGCTAAGCGTTGTGCCGTTGGCTTTAATTTGGGGCATAACCATTCTCCTTCGGTCTTAAATTACGGACTCACTTCTCCATGGC
>JBAQGR010000144.1:0-32492 GCA_049287895.1 Desulfatitalea sp. | reverse complement strand
CAGCGTTGAGAGCTAATTGTATTAATTCGGAACCTTGACGATGAAACCGGACCCAGCGGGCCGAGTCAAATACCAGGATATTTTGGGACGTGTCATGGCGGATTCGCACGACGAGTACTTCATGGGGCTGGCGTTGAAAGAGGCACTCAAAGCCCAATCGGAAGGCGAGGTTCCGGTGGGTGCCGTTCTGGTCGATGGCGACCGCTGTCTGCTGGCCCGGGGCCGCAACCAGACCATCGCGCGCAGCGATCCGACGGCGCACGCCGAGATAACGGCGATACGCAAGGCCGGCCGGAAGCGGCGTAACTATCGATTGTTATCGACTACCTTATATGTTACGGTCGAGCCCTGCTTCATGTGCATGGGAGCGATCATTCATGCCCGAATTGCACGACTCGTTTTCGGAGCCCACGATCCCAAATGGGGAGCGGCGGGCTCTTTGTACGACTTCGCCCATGACCATCGTTTGAACCACCAGCCCGAGATCGTCGCTGGTGTTTGCGGGGAGGATTGCCGGGCACTCATGCGTGGATTTTTCAAGCAAAAAAGAGGGCTATCCAAAAGGAGTTTGCAGTGGCCAATATCGTGATCATCGGAACCCAGTGGGGGGATGAAGGCAAAGGAAAAATCGTCGATCTGCTGGCGGAATACGCCGACCTGGTGGTGCGTTTCCAGGGCGGCAACAATGCCGGCCACACCATGGTGGTCAAAGGCGAGAAGGTGATCAGCCATTTGGTCCCCTCGGGTATCTTGCAAGGCAAGACGTGCCTGATCGGCAACGGCGTGGTCGTCGATCCGGCCGTGCTGATCGAAGAGATGGATTACCTGACAGCCAAGGGCGTTGCCTGCGGGCCGGAACAGATGATGGTCAGCGAACGGGCCCAGATAATCATGCCGTACCATCAAGAGATCGACAAGGCCCGGGAAAAGAAGAAGGGCAAGGACAAGATCGGTACGACCGGAAGGGGAATAGGGCCGGCTTACGAAGATAAAATGACGCGCTGCGGGATCCGCTTCGTGGATTTGATCAATCCGGACGACTTCAGAGAAATGCTGACCGCCGTCCTGCCTGAAAAAAACTTTTACCTGGAGAAGTTCCTGGATGAGCAGACGCTGGATTACCAAACCATCCTGGAACAATACAGTGCTTATGCCAAACGTTTGGCGCCCCATGTGGCCGACGTATCGGTGGTCGTGAACCGGGCCATCCAGCAAGGCAAGCAGGTCCTTTTTGAAGGCGCCCAGGGAACCCACCTGGATATCGATCATGGTACCTACCCGTTCGTCACCTCATCCAACACGGTTTCAGGAAATGCGTGCTGCGGAACCGGTGTAGGGCCCAAGACCATCAGCGGGGTCATAGGGGTAGTCAAGGCGTACACCACTCGGGTAGGCGCCGGACCGTTCCCGTCCGAGTTATTCGATGACGTGGGCAACTATTTGCAATCCAAAGGTGCTGAATTCGGTGCGACCACGGGTCGGCGTCGCCGCTGTGGGTGGCTGGATACCGTTATCTTAAACAATGCCATACGGCTCAATGGCCTGACCGGTCTGGCCATCACGAAGCTGGATGTACTGGGTGGGCTGGATCGATTGATGATTTGCACCGGCTATCGATACAAGGGCCAGGCAATAGATACCTTCCCGGCCAGCCTTAAGGTGTTGGCCCAGTGTGAGCCGGTTTATGAAATTTTGGACGGGTGGGCGGAGGATATTTCCAGCATCGATCGCTATGACCGATTGCCTGATCGTGTGAAGCAATATCTGGGACGCATCGAAACGCTGACCGGCGTGCCCATCCAAATCATTTCGGTCGGCCCTCAACGCGATCAAACCATTGTCATGGAAAATCCACTATCGTGAAGATCCGTGGACCCGAAAGGTCATGCCACGCTATTTCCGGGCCTTTCAAGTCGCTCGAAAGCAAGGATAAGATATTGACTTTTGATCGCGCATGACATAAAAACGGCCCTCTAAAACGGGACATGGCTCAGTCTGGTAGAGCACAGCGTTCGGGACGCTGGGGTCGCAGGTTCAAATCCTGCTGTCCCGACCAAAAAAATCAAAAGGGGTTGCGTTGGTGCGCAATCCCCTTTTTTTTAGGCAGATTCGGTCATCCTATATCCCCAACTTTATGTGAAATATTATAAAAATATAATTATAACAATATATTAAAGTATATGCGGCTCCATCCGAGCATCGCGCTAACATCCCATGGAGTAAATCCAGGAAATTTTTATGTGATAACGCACTTATTTTCTTGACAAAAACCAACCAGGACATTAGATATCTGAAATTGCTGACGATATTAATGGAATCTTCTATCCACCATAAAGGAGCAGTCGGATCATGACCCTGACCAAAGCCCAGATCGTCGATATCATTCATGAAGAACTACCTTTTCCTAAAAACAAAAGCACAGAAGTAATCGAAGGCTTGATTGAAATCATCAAAAGGACTTTGGAGAATGGTGAAGATGTTTTAATCAGCGGATTCGGAAAATTCTGTGTAAAAAATAAACGTGAACGTCGCGGTCGAAACCCCGCGACCGGCGATGATTTGATCCTGTCCCAGCGCAAGGTGGTGACGTTTAAATGCTCGGGTAAATTGCGCGAAAAGATCAACGCATAGATGTCTACTCATATTTTTTTGTCTGGAATCTGTGGCGTTTCGCCGAAGATAATTCTCCCAGGGCATATCATTGGAAATAAAGGCCGGCCACGCAAACCTGGGTTGGTCTGCAAAAGATACCGGCGGCGGCGCACGTGCAGCGCCTTTCAGGAATACCTCCAACCGCCGCTACCCTTTCGATTCGACACCGAGAATGTGTTTTCCCCGCCCATGTCGATGGATTGAGCCTATTTATCCAAGGATATCCAGTAGTGACCCCATTATCTCTGCGAATGGTTTCTTTGGGCATTCCGGGGTTTCAGAGGCCTAAGCTAGGACGGCCGCAAATTGTCCGCTGAAATTTGCATTTTGCATGGGATCTCGTGTTTTTGGGGTATCGCCTGGGAATCGGAAATGCATAATAATAGGTTCGACTTAGAGCTTTACAGAACCCCTTCGGATAGAAATAATGGCCGATAGGCACTATTTGATTTTGAACATGGTGGCGCAGTAGAGTAAAACATTTTAAGTCATTTCATTTTGAACCGATGATATAAGCACCGATAGAAGTTGCCGCTTTTGTTTTTCGTTTTTTTCGGGAACCCTCATCGGCATTGGGGATATTAGACGGGAATCGTCATGACGCCAGAGGAACGCTTAATTCAGGTACAACTAAACATTACCCGGATGCCGAGTCTTTCAACGACGGTCGCCAAGGTCCTCGACATATGCAATAACCCGGCTTCATCTCCGAATGATCTGAACCGTGTCATCTCATTGGACCCCGTGTTGACCGGCCAGGTGCTCAAGCTGATCAATTCGGCCTACTATGCTCTTTCAAATCGTGTTACCTCCTTGACGAGGGCCATTATTATACTTGGGGTCAACACAGTCAAAAACCTGGTTTTGGCCACATCCGTGCTCTCTTCGTTCAAAAGAAGTCAAATCTATGGCGATTTCTCCATAGACGCCTATTGGGCTCACTGTTTATGCGTGGGGACGATTTCAAAGGCCATTGCACGCCTTAGCCATGTTCCGGCCATGGAGCAAGAGGAATATTTTGTGGCCGGATTATTGCATGATCTCGGCAAGCTGCCCATGATTTCCTGTTTCGGAGATCTGCACCAGCAGGCGGTAAAGATGGCGGATGCTGAAACTATGCCCTTGGCCCAGGCCGAAAGAAAATATTTTGGTTTCGACCATTGTCAGGTGGGGCGTCTGATTGCGGCTAAATGGAGGCTCAACCAAGCGATGCGGCATGCCATCACCCATCATCACGCTCCCCTGGACAAAGGATGTGAGCCGAGCAATCTTTTATTTTATACGAGCCTGGCCAACCAGATTGCCAATCATTTCCAGATAGGTGGCGCAGGGGATCGGTACGGAGACGAGTTGTTGATGCAAGCATTGGCCGAGCGTATTTCAATAGATCTGAATCTGATTTTGGCAATGAAGCCAATGATTGAGGAAGAGATAGATAAGGCTAAGGTATTCCTTGGTAAATAAAGTAAAAAATAGCTCGATGAACTTAAAGTTCTGGGGGGTTAGAGGTTCTATCCCTTGCCCGGGCCCAACCACTGCCCGATATGGCGGCAATACATCCTGTTTGGAATTGATACTGGAACCTATTGCCCGACGGATCATCATTGACGCGGGGTCTGGGTTGCGCGAGTTGGGTAACCATCTGGTCGCCATCCAGGAGAACGGGGATGGCATTCGGGCGGAAATTTTTCTAACCCACACCCATTGGGATCATATCATGGGTTTTCCCTTCTTCACTCCGATCTATCACCCTGGTTCTCATTTTACTATTTATGGTCCGGTCACTTATGAGGATGAACCTCTCAAGGAAGTTTTGAGCGGGCAATGGACCTACCGTTATTTCCCAGTGCGCCACGAGGATGTTTCATCCCACATAAAATACATTCATCTCAAGGAAGGCGATTACGATCTGGGTCAAGGTTTGCGTCTGCGTACAAAGTATCTCAACCACCCCCTGCTGTGTTTGGGTTACCGCTTCGAATATATGGGCAAGGTCGTCTGTACGGCCTACGATACCGAGCCTTTTACCAATATTTTTGCGTGTGCGCCATCCGATCCAGGGTATGATCCGGTGGTCATCGCCCAAGGAGAACAAGCAGCGGCCGAAGAAAATATGCGGCTGGAGAAGTTTGTCGAAGGCGCTGATCTTTTAATTTATGACACCCAATATACCGAAGCGGAATATCAGAATGCCCGCGTGGGGTGGGGGCACTCCCCCATTGAACACGCCATTGCCATCGCTCGGCGCAATAGCGTTAAGCGCCTGGCCCTTTTTCATCACGATATTCAGCGTTCAGACCTCCAGTTGGATGAGCTCGCCCGCCAGCATTGCATTGATCGCGGGGATGGCTTGGAGATCTTTTTTGCAAGCGAGGGCATGGAGATACGGCTATAGAAAGCCGGCTACGATGGGTTCCCGCAAAGGCGCTTGCGGCAGGATTTGCCGCGGCCCGGAAAGAAATGCTTGCACTTAGACCCCAACAGACGTTCGCCCGGACCGATCGATCCTATTATAATATTTGATTTTTACCAAAATGGTCATCCAGAGATCAATATGTGCACGCTAATTGCTTACTAATAGGCTGGCTACTATTTTATACAGATAAGCAGGAGGCGTGGTGATGAAAATCAATCCGAGTGACAAGGTGCTTCACGGTATCCCCAATAGCGGGATTAAGCCCAAGGGCGGCGCACCTGCAACGAGCTTTGCCGATCTTTTAGCGCAGACCACCCACGTGGCAAGCCCAAAACAGGTTGCCGCTCCCCCAACCATTCAGCCGGTTGTGCGTCCGGCCGTGACAACGCCCTCTGATGAGGTGTATCGCTCCGCGGAAAAAATGCTCGATACCATGGCGAGTTACCAACATTTGTTGGCCGACAGCCAGGTCAGCTTGCGCGCCGTTGAACCCGCCGTTCGTCAGCTCAAAAAGGAAGTGGTCTCTTTGGAACCACTTTTGGCTAACCTGGATGAAGCAAGTCCCGTGGCACAGATTGCCCGTGAAGTGCTGATCAGCGCCTCCAAAGAAATAGCGCGTTTTGAGGAGGGAGATTATGTGGATTAAAGGCGCTATCCATATCCATTGTTCATCCGGTTTTTCAGATAATCACGCTGCAAGCCATAGATGATTTGGGTGAGCCGCTTTTTGACTTCGGTATTCATTTGCGCAAATTCGAAAGCCACCCCGAAATGCCGTTGGCGTGTCCTGCCTTCCAAGCGCCGTACCACGGCACGGCCGATGGAGAGCATTTGGTATTCGCCACCAAAGGTAAAGACCAAGTCCAGGTTTTCTATGATTTGGTCCTTAAATAACATTGCCTTCGCCGAGTTGGGGCAGTGGCAATAAAGGCCTCCCAGGCTGATATTGTCCACATGCATCTTCAATTCGGTCTCATTGATAAGGGCCGTCGCATGGGCATTGGCGGGAGCTTTGATTCGGAAATCGTTTCTGAGTTGATAGCGCTGAATATACTCTGGACATTGTAGCCAAATCTCTTGATCGTAATCATTGAGCGGTGCTTCGAAGCGATGGGGGAGTCGTGTTTCGTCTAAAAATTCAAAGCGCAGTGTTTCGGGTTGATCTGCTTTTTGTAAAGCCATCCATAGTCCTTCGGGCGGATCGATCTGGAAATGCAGAACACCTCCTTCCGTCCGGGTGCCGATGACGATGGTGAGCCGCTCAAAATCCTTCTTTGGTATCGAAACCTTGACCAGAGTTTTCCCCGAAATCAACTCATGGATGATTTCAACTACCTTTGGGCCGGTGATCTTTTCAAAATTCGACATGGCTTCCGGGTATCCGCCTTTTGACTGAGTACGTGGGATGTGGCGCGTTTAGATACCGGATACATTCTTGGCGAAATCCGGATCCTGGAACAACCGCTTAGCAAATTTTAAATATTTCTCGGCGATGGCGCGTACCGCCAATTGCAACGCATAGGGTTTGATCGGTTTTTCCAACAAGTGATTGACGTCGGATGCGATGCACATATTCACGATGTCGTCACTGGCATTGCCCGTAATGATGATGGCGTCCGAGTGGGCCGTCGGGAATCGCTCTTCCACCGCATCGAGGAAGTAAAAACCGCTGACCCCGCCGAGAAATACATCAACTACAAAAATGGCAACACCGATATCGCGTCCCATGCAATACTTCATGGCCTCTTCCGAATCGGAAAAAGAGACTACATCGCCCCACGTATAGAAGCGTTTGACGATGGTGGCGATCAGGTCGCATACGGTGGGATCATCATCCACAATGATAACGTCTAAACCATCAGGCATGGCACTCTCCTCTCAGCAAAACAATTTTAAAGTCAGTTTTGCTCAACGTTTTCGGTAATCCTGTATTTTTCCATTTTACGGTAGACCGTTGTTAAATTGATGCCTAGAAGCTTGGCCGCTTCGGCCTTGTTGCCTTTGGTTTGTTGGAGCGCGCGCGTGATCAGGACCCTTTCGTTGTCGATCAAGTTAAAATTGTCTTCTCCAATAGGGCTCTGTTGATTCATGGAACGCAGCTCCGGCGGCAGATCCTCGGCGTGGATGGCATCGTCGATGCCCAGCGCGAAGGCCCTTTCGATAACGTTTTCCAGCTGACGCACGTTGCCGGGCCAATCATACTTTATCAAAAGGTCCATAGCCTCAGGTGTGATCCGGGTTACTACGCGATGACTATCGTTACTGAATTTCTTAATAAAATGATTCACGAGGTGGGGGATATCTTCTTTTATCTCCCGAAGCGATGGCATGTGCATCGAAATGACATTCAATCGATAGTAGAGGTCCTCGCGAAAGCTTTTGTTACGAATAGCCTCTTCGAGATTTTTGTTTGTAGCCGCGATGACCCGCACATCCACTTCGGTTTCCCGCGTATCGCCCACTGGACGGATTTTGCGCTCTTGCAGAGCGCGCAACAGTTTTACTTGCAACGACGGTTGCACCTCGGCGATTTCATC
Organism: Desulfatitalea sp.; assembly: GCA_049287895.1. Lineage (GTDB taxonomy): Bacteria > Desulfobacterota > Desulfobacteria > Desulfobacterales > Desulfosarcinaceae > Desulfatitalea. Next base: position 24,887 of record JBAQGR010000144.1, on the reverse strand, counting down.
GAGAAAAATGGTGCCGCCGTTGGCCGCCTTGAACAGCCCCATGGTGTCTTTCACCGCGCCGGTGAAAGACCCCTTGATATGGCCGAAAAGTTCGCTTTCCAGCAAACCCTCGGTAATGGCACCGCAGTTTACCGGAATGAAGGGGCGGTTCTTTCGAACGCTGTTCTGATGAATCACATTGGCTACGAGCTCCTTGCCCGTGCCGCTCTCGCCCCTAATCAGGATAGTGGGGCTTCCACTGCTGATCCGGTCGATGACTTCGTAGATTTGCTGCATCTTGCCGCTTTTGCCTATCAACTGATCGAAGTTGTAACGATCCTTCAGTCGTCGTTTAAAGAGAAAATTTTCCAGTTGGAGGTTTTTCTTTTCAATGATGCGATCGATAAGGATTTTCAGCCGCTCAAAATTAATCGGTTTTTGGAGATAATCGTAACTGCCGCGTTTGAGCGCTTCGATAGCGGATTCGATGGTACCATACCCGGTCACGATGATCACCTCGGTCGTGGGGCTGGCCTCCTTAACCGATTTAAGTAAGTCCAGACCGCTGATCTCCGGCATAATCAGATCGGTGAATATGGCTGCGTATTCCTTTTGCTTTATCTTTTCGAGGGCCAGCAGACCATTGCTGACCGCATCCACGGCATATCCGTTGCGAGTCAGATAGGTGCTGACCACATCCAATATCTGCTGGTCATCATCAACGAAAAGAATAGGGAAGGTGTCCATATCTCACTTGAGCGACGGTTCAACGGAGCCGGGTCCGTTTATATGAAAATTCGGTATAATGCCTAAATACACAGGTCGCATCACTTTGGTCCACCATACTCGCATGTTCGATTTTAATTAGTATGGGAGGCCAGGGTGAATAAGACGTATAGTAACAAAATTTATGCCATCGGATCGCTGTAGTGTCAAGGATTTGAAATGGCGATACATCCTTACAACCCGACTCTCTCCCTAATTCAAGCCCGCAGTGGACGCTTGAAAATCAATTCCATCTGATGCAGGCCCAGCCTCAATAATTGCTCTTCTTAGACCCTGCAAAGGAGGATGGCCCCGGCGTAACCCCTTGGCTTGCCGCGTCAATTCCTTGACCTGAGAAAGGCAGGTCCCGGAGGTTCAAATGTTTCATAACAATTTGATATGTATTAAAATATTTGGCTGAATGGCAATGGTATAGTAGTTGCAAAACTGTAATGTGTTTGTACATGGGAAGTGACCCGAAAGATAGGGAATAGGAGAGAATTCAGATGGTAAGATACACGGGCATGGAAAAGCGATTGTCTGGTCCTGAAGAGAGTCAAGCCATCCTGCCTATCATGACCGCTCTTTTTGTGGAAGGTTTAGGGCCTGACCGCAAATCGCTTCGATATGGTGCCCAGTGGCTGCGGCAAGCGATGCCAAAAACAGCAAAGCCCAGAATTTTCAGGCTGCCGTTGCCGAGCCAAGAACCTGGACCAGCGCCCTTTGACATTCAACCGCCGGACAGGCAGGTCGACGGGCATCGGCGTGCGTTGGGCCAAAATGCGGAAGATCCAACCCGGCGACACTTGGCCGTCCGTTCGCTCATTTGTGGAATATCTCATCATTTCAATAATCTGCTGATGGGAATCTGGGGCAATACCACGCTGATTCGGTTGCGACTCAAGACCGATGAGCCGCTCTATCAACGCCTGGAACAAATGGAGCGTCTGATTCAGAGCGGGGCCTTCTTGATTCACATGGTGCTGGGATACCTTGGTGAACGACGCATCCAAGCGAAGCGTGTCAGGCTCAATCAACTGATGATGGAGATCAAAGCCGAAATTCCCGGCGCCACCGACGGGAGCGACCCCTGGAATTTTGAAGCACGGCTCAAATGGGCGTCACGCGTTCAACGGCCGCGCATGATCGCAAGCAGCACGGCCCAGGTTTTGGAAGTATTGTTTCAGGGGATTAAGTCTTTCTGCCGGGATATTGCATCCGAGAAGGCCGGTGAGAAATGTATTCAGAAGAAAATGGAGGCGATCAATACGCTGGTGGCGCGAGGATTGGAGATGACGCAACAGTTGCGTCTTTATTCCGGTGATTTCAAACCACACTTGAGCCGAATCCGAATGGTTCCCTTGGTGCAACATCTTCTGACACAGCTGGGCGATCAGAATTCCCAAATCAAAGTGAACCTTGAGGCCAGCAACCGGCTGCCGGTGGTTTGCGCGGACCGTCATCAAATCGAACGCGCCGTGCGCCAAATTATCTTCAATGCCGTGCAAGCGCGCCCAATGGATGGAACGCTGAACATTGCAGTGCGAACCTTGCAGGAAGAGCCGCCCGAAGAGCGTTGCGGCGTTCACACGGGTAGCGATTATGTCGTCATCACGGTCAAGGATTCCGGCCCCGGTATTGCCCCCGATATCCAAAAACGCATTTTCGAACCGTTCTTCGCGTATCCGCAAAAGCATGGACATCTTGGGCTTGGCCTAGCCTCCGCGGACGGCATCCTCAAAGCGCATAACGGCTATATTCAGCTGCAATCCATGCCCGGGGCCGGCAGCGCCTTCAAAATTTATCTACCCATCGCTGGGGCCGCTGCGCAGCAACAAGACCTTAAACACCCTAAAAGGATGCCTTCGCTGGTCTGAAAATTTCTAATTTTTAAGCAATACCATGAGCCGCCTCGTCAGGGGTGGCTTTTCTTTTCGGCACGGGTCGTCCCGCCGTCGATCAGAAGACCTGCAGCGGAGCCGCTGGTTTAACTTCAACTTTAACTGTCAATATCTTGACCTTAGGCGGTTCCCTGCGGCCAGTGATACATTTAAGATGATGATAATATGACAAATATATACTCAATGCCATGTTGGTATGTGAATTGCTTTTATTGGGCCAATGACAAGTTACAGTTGAAGTTGTCCTCTGGTTAAGTCATGCGCCAAGACCCGTACACCTCCTCGCCTCGACTGGGGAATCCACCAGGCGGAGCTATCTTGTGACATCCATTGATCTGAGTTCTTGGATCGGATCCAGAGTGTAGCGTCAAGGATGGCTACTATCGACACACCCATGAAGAATCTTTTGGAAAGTAAGACCATTCAGTTGGTCAGCCAGCAACTCCAGCTCCCCAAATCCACGATTCGGTATTGGGAAAAAGAGTTTGCGGGCATTGTGACACCGGAAAGAACACCGGGTGGCCAACGCCGCTATTCCACCAAGGATGTAGCGGTTCTGCAAACGATCCGGGACCTGAAAGCGGACGGGCTCTCCTTGGTCCAAATCAAGAAACAGCTTATGGACCGTTTTACCATCAATAAAAGCATCGATCCTCTGCTCATCGATCGATTGACCCAAACGATTGCCGGCGCTGTGAGTCGTGAAATCTACAATCTTCTGAAACAGGGCAGCTAATGCGTTATGCAATCAGGAAAAGAGATGGATAAGCCCACCGTTCGGTCATCCAACCTGGATGGAGCCAATGCGAAGATCCACCTGGATGATATCACGGTGGCCATACTCGCCGGCGGCTTGGGAACGCGTCTGCAATCTTCGATTGGTGTGCTGCCCAAAGTCCTGGCACCGGTGTGCGGCCGCCCTTTCCTTTTTTATCTTCTCGATTGGCTTTGCCAGTGCGGCTTGACGCGTGTCGTGCTTTGCACTGGTCATGGTGCCGATCCGATTCACGCATTTGCCGCCGATTATCGCGGACCTCTCGCCATTTGTTGCTCCCATGAAGAGTCCCAGAAGGGAACGGCCGGCGCATTGCGACAGGCATTATCAATGCTCGAAACGCCGTATGTACTGGCCATGAACGGCGACAGTTACTGCGGTGTCCATTTGTCCGACTACATTCAGTGGCATTTCGAGAAGCAGTCCATCGCCTCGCTGGTGCTGGCGCATGTCGACGATGTCCGCCGCTATGGCAGCGTTGAAACCGACGACAACGGCCAAGTTGTAAAGTTCATCGAAAAAACCAATGAACCAGGCGACGGATTTATCAACGCAGGCATCTATTTGATTCACAGGTCGATCGTTTCGGGCATCGCATCGCATCGCCAGATGTCGCTGGAATACGAAGTACTTCCAAATTTGGCTCAAAAAGGGCTCTCGGGATTTAAAACCACCGCGCCGTTTATCGATATCGGTACAGCGGAATCGTTTCGGCGTGCCCACGCATTTTTTCAGAACTGGCCGCTAACATCAAGCGGCCTTTCGGTTGCCGAACCCATGAAACCCGGGATAATCAATAAAGGAAGATAACTATGGGGCGCAAAAGAGCCCTCATTACAGGCATTACGGGAATGGTCGGATCTCATCTGGCGGACTTCCTGCTCGCAAACACCGATTGGGATATTTTCGGCATGTGCCGCTGGCGCAGTCCGATGGATAATGTGGAACATTTGGTGGAACAGGCGAATCGGAACGATAGGATTCATTTTCTATACGGCGACCTGTGCGATTACATCTCTCTTCAAAATACGGTCCAACAGAGCAAGCCTGATTTCGTGTTCCATCTGGCGGCCCAGAGCTATCCAACCACAAGCTTCACATCTCCGCTGCACACCCTGGATACGAATATTTTAGGGACTGAACGCCTGCTTGAAGCCTTGCGCCAATGCAAGGAAATCGACCCGGTGATTCATGCCTGCTCTTCATCCGAGGTGTTCGGCCGTGTGCCGAAGGAAAAATTGCCCATCGATGAGGAGTGTTCCTTTCACCCTGCCTCACCCTACGCCATCTCCAAAATCGGCACCGACATGGTCGGCCGCTTTCATGCCGAAGCATATGGTCAGAAAGTGCTCGTAACCCGGATGTTCACGCACACCGGACCGCGGCGCGGCGATGTTTTCGCCGAATCCACGTTCGCCAAACAGATCGCAATGATCGAAGAAAAGTTGATACCTCCGACAGTTAAAACCGGAAATCTGAACTCCATGCGCACGTGGTCGGATGTACGCGATGCGGTGCGGGCCTACTACCTGCTGGTGACGGTCAATCCCATTCCAGGCGCGTATTTCAATATCGGCGGCAGCTTCTCGTGCACCGTAAAACAGATGCTCGACTATCTCATCTCCATTTCCACCGCGTCGGATATTCATGTGGAAATCGAGGAGAGCCGGCTGCGGCCTCTGGACGCCGATTTGCAAGTGCCAGACACCGCCAAATTCCGCAAGCACACCGGATGGCAGCCGGAAATACCGTTTGAAACAACCATGCAGGATTTGTTGAATTATTGGCGCCAAAAAGTCAAAGCAGGCAGACGGTTTTTGACACGTTGAGCGCTGCACGGGCGTGGAAGGTGAATCCGAGGTATTTACAAAGACATCTCTTTATTTTTTTATGCTTAAGCAGTTAGGTTCCTTTATTATAAATTTGTAAACCGGGTTTTGATAACAACAAAAAGGCCATAAAATGATTATCACTAAAACTCCATTTCGAATTTCATTTTTTGGTGGTGGAACTGATTACCCTGAATGGTATCGCAGCGAAGGCGGTGCGGTGCTTTCAACTACCATCGATAAATACTGTTATATCAGTTGCCGCGGATTGCCACCCTTTTCCCAGAGCAAATACAGAATCGTTTGGTCCCATATTGAAGAGATATCAACTGTTTCTGAAATATTGCACCCTGCTGTTCGTGAAGCCATTCGCTATATGGGCGTCAATGGGGGCCAAGGTTTGGAGATTCACCATCAAGGCGATCTTCCGGCCCGTGCCGGCATGGGATCAAGTTCTTCCTTTGCGGTGGGAATGATACTGGCACTAAGCGCTTATAAGGAAAAGATGATCGATCGCTACGAGCTTGCCATGCGCGCCATTGAGTTGGAACAAGAAATCCTAAAGGAAAATGTGGGCTCGCAAGATCAGTTCGCGGCAGCATTTGGCGGCATGAACCTCATAGAATTCTCTCAAGATGGTACGGTTCGTGTCAACCGTTTGACCGTATCTCAAAAGCGAATTGAAGCTTTGCAATCACGTCTGATCATGTTTTTTACTGGAACGAGCCGTCATGCATCTGAGGTTGCTGGCGATGTGATCGCCAACCTCAAGCGCAAGCATACGGTTTTAAAGGAGATGCATGCCCTCGTCTATGAGGCTATAAAGATTCTAAATGAAAACGGAGAACTGGATGATTTTGGCCGCTTGTTGCACCACAACTGGGAATTGAAACGCTCCATCAGCAGCCGTATTTCAAATGAAAAAGTTGACCGCCTCTACCAAAAAGCTTTGGAGAACGGCGCATTGGGAGGAAAACTATTAGGCGCAGGGGGTTCGGGTTTCATGGTTTTTTATATACCCGAAGAGCATCGCGCCAAACTGAAGGATGCCTTGGATGGATACCTTCAAGTACCCTTTCGCCTTGAAAACGAAGGTAGCCAAATCATTCATTATCGCAGTGACAAATATCAGAATTGATGACTGCTATTCAGATAGGATATTCACATCATGTTACATATAGGCTTTATTCTACCCAGTAGCGATTATCTCTTTGATCCCTTTAGGGGAGATCCGCATACCCACTACCAGATCCTTACCGTTTTGGAATATGCATTTGGGGATCAGATCAGATTAAGCCTTATCGATCTACGCGGTATTCAGCGTCAATTCGCACAATATCGCCTAAAGGAATGTGATCTGTATTTACATTCTGTATACACTTTGGATTACAGCGAGCAGCAATCCATCGTTCATACTTTGCGGGAGCGTTATCCCAGAGCGAAGCATATCGCCGGCGGACCCCATGCGACCGTATTTTCTGAAGAATGCTTGAAGTTGTTTGACGCTCTAATCATCGGTGACGGTGAAGACGCCGTGATTGAAGCAGTCAGTGATATCCTCGAAAACAAAGAGCTAAAGTTGGTTTACAAGCAACAACGGCTTGTAGATATCAATCTTTATCCATACCCGCTCAGAAAGTGGTTACCTGAAGCCACTGTCGCCAGAAAAGGATTGCTCAATCTTCGCCGAACCCCCGGACTGGACCAGTTGCTGAGCACAACTGTCATTTTCAGCCGTGGATGTCCCTATAGTTGCGCTTTTTGCGCAATGCCGCAAATCAAGAAATTCAACGCTGGCGTTCGTTACCGTGCCCCGTATCGTATTGAAGAAGAAATCGAATACCTAAAGCGTGTCTATCACATACAGGCGATCAGCCTGCTGGATGAAATCGGATTTCCGGCAAAACGGGAAGAGGCCATTGCTCACCTTGAAGCCATCGGCAGAACCGATATCAAATGGAGAGCTCAATGTCGAGTTGACAGCATAACACCCGAAATTGCTGAACTACTCAAGCAATCCGGTTGTGTCACCATGTGCCTCGGTGTGGAAAGCGTTTCACAATTATCCTTGGATCTCATCCATAAAAAAATCAGTGTGCCCTCTGCCCGGCAATCGATTCGGATGCTTAAGGAAAAGGGCATAGAATGCAGAGTATATATGATCCTGGGGCTACCGGGCGAGCCCAAGGATATTGTCGAACAAACATGGGAATTCATCAAGGAAACCGATCCGGAACTAGTATACCTCTCGCTTTTGACATTAAGGCCTGGAACCGAAATGTACACCAATTTTCAGAAGTACGGTATAAAAAGCGTTTCAACAAATTGGGATAATACAATGCATCTGCACGGTCGTTATGAGTTCGAAAGGCCCTCGCTGACATTCGAATACCAGGACAATCCAGACTGGGGCACTCCCTTGAGTCCCGAGACCATCGTCAACAACTATATGGAACTGCAGAGCCGGATCAAAGAGGGCGGATATGGCCCGCTTTAACAGAGGAACTGAAACGACATGAAAATACTACTGGTCAATCCGCCCCTGCCCACCGACTGGTACAACAACGAGTTCTACCTGCCCTTGAGCCTGCTGTATTTGGGTGCGGGACTACGGAAAAACGGCCACGCGGTGGAAATTTTCGACATGAAGGTTTTGGACCGTCCAGACGCAACGGAGGCACACGCCTATTATGAATCCGCATTTTGGGAACGGATCAATGGATTCAATCCCGATCTGATCGGCATCGGCTGTCTCTTCTCCGGCAACTTCCCCGATGTGCAACGCCTTGCAGCCTCGTGCAAGCGCGAATTTCCACAGATTCCCATCGCTGCCGGCGGGATTCATTTCACCATTTACGCCCAAGAGATTCTTAATAACTGCCCGGCCATCGATTGGATTTTGTTGGGCGAGGCCGAAGAGAGCTTCGTCCAGTTGGTCGATGCCATAGAGAACCGGCAACCGAATTTACAAGTCATAGATGGCCTGGCCTACCGACGCGGCCGGGAGGTGGTGGTTCAGTCCAAAACACGCTTTATCGCCGATGTGGACCAAATTCCCTTTCCCGCCTATGACCTGGTCAACCTGGAAGACTACTATGTGGATACATCGGCCTGGCACAATCCCAAAGGGTTGCCCATCAACACCTCCATCCCCATCATCTCCAGCCGAAGTTGCCCGCACCAGTGCACCTTTTGCTCTATGTACCGTGTAATGGGGCCCAAGTGGCGGGCGCGTTCGGCCCAAAACGTGGTGGAAGAGATCGAGTATCTCTACCACACCTATCAGCATCGTCACTTCTCTTTCATGGACGACAACCTGACCCTGTCGCGTCGGCGCACCCTGGAGATCTGCCGTTTGATCCGTGAGCGCAACTTGAATATCCAGTTCGAAACGCCCAACGGCCTCAGCCTCAAAAGTCTGGATGAAGAGGTGATTGACGCATTGGTAGATGCCGGCATGGTGCGCACCTACCTGGCCATCGAGAGCGGCTCGGATTATATCCGCAACCAGGTGATGCGTAAGAATGTCGACCGTGAGCAAATTTACAACGTAGTAAACTGGATGCGTAAGCATCCCCAGCTCTATATCAACGCTTTTTTTATCATCGGCATGCCCGAGGAGACCGGAGAGACCCTGGAGGCCAACTTTCAAATGATCCGGGAGCTCGATGTGGACAAGGTGCATATCCACAACATTGTGCCTTTCCCCTCCACCAAGGTCTATGATCAGGCGTTGAGCGACGGCATCCTGATGGATATCGTGCCCGATGAACTCTACCGGGCGGGCCATCTCTATTTTAAAAATCGCGACTGTTTCTTTATAAAACCCTACCGATTGGATGTGCAGGCACTGCACGACTTCAGGCAAAAGGTGGAAGACTACCTGCGGCAGAGGGCGCCCCGCGCCACCGGTCGACAGCAGGGAAAGGGCACCGCCGCAACCTTTGCGGAGCCAACGAACCAGGCGCCCTATTGCAGTCATCCCGGTGCCGAGAAAGGAATCCAAGACCATGTTTGACGGCAAACAGGTTCTCGTCACCGGCGGCACCGGCATGATCGGCAAGTATCTGGTGGAAAGACTCATCGAGCGCGGCGCGCGCGTCACGGTGGCCAGTATCGATCCGCCGGCATTGTGCGACCCCCGGGCGCGCTTCGTCCATGCCAACCTCATGGATATTCGCAATTGCCTAGAGGTTTGCCGTGGCCAGGAATTCGTTTTTCATTTGGCCGGCATCAAGGGCTCCCCGGCAGTGACCACCACCCGGCCTGCCAGTTTTTTCGTACCCACCATCTTGTTCAACACCAACATGATGGAGGCCGCCCGTCAGTGCGGGGTCCAGCGCTATCTCTTCACCAGCACCATCGGCGTTTATGCCCCGGCCGAAGTCTTTTACGAAGATGAGGTCTGGAAACGTTTCCCCTCCGAGCACGACCGCATCGGCAGCTGGGCCAAGCGCATGGGAGAGCTGCAGGCCGAGGCCTATGCCATCGAATACGGCTGGAAAGAGATTTGCATCGTGCGCCCGGCCAATGTTTACGGGCGTTACGACAACTTCGATCCTGTCAACGCCATGGTGGTGCCCTCTTTGATCCGTCGGGCGGTGGAGGGCGAGAACCCCATGGTGGTCTGGGGCGACGGCAGCGCCGTGCGCGATTTCATCCACGCCCGCGATGTTGCCGACGGCATGCTCTTCGTCATGAAAAACGAGATCTATCAGCCGGTGAATCTGGGCAGCGGCCGGGGCGTCTCCATCAAGAACCTGGTAGAGGCCATTGTCGCCTGCCTGGATGCCCCCCCGGAGGTACAGTGGGATACGACCAAACCCACCGGTGACAAAATGCGGATCATGGACATGAGTCGCCTCGCCGGCCGTGGATTTGCGCCTAAGGTGTCCCTGGAAGAGGGGGTCCGCGATACAATAGAGTGGTTCCGCCGGCAGCGCAGTGCACCCATGGGGCGATATAATGTCTTCACCCAAGGGGTGAATTTCGAAACGCACCAGGCTTCTTCTGCTGCATAGAAGCAATTAGAAACAAACGAAAGTGAGATGACGGACATGCAAGAAAGCAAATCATTGAATCCGGACCTTGCACTGCTGGAAAAACATGATCTTTATTACTACGGCATGTATGGCGAATATCCTCATAAGAGCTTCTGGTCCTACGACTACAATGATGCTGATGTGCGCACAGGCCTGACCCATCTGGCCCGGCGGGAGCCCAAGAGCCCGACGGCACTCTATCTGCACATTCCTTTCTGCCCCAGCCAGTGCCAGTACTGTGTATGCCACACCGTCATCACCAAGGATTATGGGCGGGTGCAGAACTATTTGAACTACCTTCACACCGAAATCGATCTGGTGCGTGCACACTTTGAGTCCCTTGGGTATGAGCCAGAATTCACCGAAATCCATCTGGGGGGCGGTTCGCCCAGCTGGCTTACAGAGGCGGATTTCGATGCCTTGGTGGCCCGCATCGGCACGCTGGTGGATCTTAAGGGTGTGCAGGAATTCACCATTGAAATCGATCCCAGAGGGGTAGATACGCAACGATTGCACTATTACCATTCAAAAGGGATCAACCGCATCTCCTTCGGCGTGCAGGATTTCGATCCCGACGTGCAAAAGGCCATCAATCGTATTCAGCCTGCGGAGATGATCGAGAGATTATTGACGCCCGAGGTGCGCAAGAAGTTCACCAATATCAATTTCGATATCCTTTACGGTCTACCGCTGCAGACCAGGGAGACGTTCCGGCAGACCATCAGTGAGCTGATCCGCCTCTCACCTGAGCGCACCAACCTACTACTATATAACTATACGCCGGATATGAAAAGACATCAGACGTTGATGAACCGGTACGCATTTCCCTCCAAATACGATCGGCTCATAATGTTTTTGGAAGGCAGCCAAATGTTGGAAGATCATGGTTATGCACACATCGGCTACGAGCACTTTGCAAAGCCGGACAATGCCCTGACCCAGGCCTACCGGAACAAAAAGGCCCACTGGAATACGCTGGGTTACACCCCCGGCCGATATGACAATATGATTGGCCTTGGATCCGGCAGCGCCAGCGGGGTAGGGCGCTTTTGCTATTCGCAAAATGTCTATCCTCATAAGGAATACTTTGAAGCCCTGGAAAAGGGCCAATTCCCTGTCTTCCGCGGCTATGTCTTAAATGAGGACGATCTGATTCGCCTGGATGTAATCCAGCAATTGCGGAGTTACTTCCATTGCGACATCAAGGATACGGAGCAGCGTCTGCACATCGATTTTCATAAATACTTCGAATCGGAACTCAAGTCCCTTAAGCCGTTGATCAATGACGGTTTCGTCATGCGCCACAACGGCGATATCACCATAACAACCGACGGCAAACCGCTACTGGCGGCCATTTGCAGGAAATTCGATCGGTACAACAAAGCCGCTCAGAATTAATGTGGAACGGAAAAGGGTTCCAATGTATCCCGACAAATTAAAGGGCAAAAAGATCCTCGTGGCCGGCGGCGCAGGTCTACTCGGCATTCACCTCATGCGGCGCCTGGCTGAAATGGATCTGAATGCTAAAGCAAGCTATTTCAAGCGCCTGCCGCCCAAGGAGCTGCAAGCACACTACCAGCATTTTGATTTCACGCGTTTCGACCACTGCCTTAAGGCCACCCGCGATCAGGATTGCGTCATCGTCTGCGCGGTACAGGCCTCCGGCGTAAAAGGCATGAAAGAGAGCCCCACGGCCTCCATCCTACCCAATCTGGCCTTGCATGCCGGGCTTTTTGAAGCGTGCAGCCAAAACGGTGTTCGGCAGGTGGTTTGGATCAGCAGCTCCACCGCCTACCAGGAGGCCTCCTATCCTATCCGGGAAGATCAGTTGGACCTCAATCAGCCACCTTTTGCCCTCTACCAGGGGGTTGGCTGGGTCTACCGCTACCTCGAAGCCCTGGCGCGATGTTATTATGACAAAAACCGTCTGCCTATCAGCGTGCTGCGCACCACCAATATCTATGGCCCCTTTGATCATTTCGACGATGATAAATCCCATGTGATTCCCGCCTTGATCAAGCGGGCTGTGGAGAAGCAAACACCCTACGTGGTGTGGGGCAACGGCCACACCATCCGCGATTTCATCTATGTGGAGGATTTGGTGGAAGCCGTGCTGCGTGTCCTCTCGCAACCCTTCATCCCTGATCCGTTAAATTTCAGTTATGGTAAACCCGTAAGCATCGCCGAGGTGGTCGGCTTAATTCTCAAACATACCGTGCATCACACGATACCGATATTCGACGAGACCAAGCCCACCGCCGTGCCCTACCGGGTGTTGGACAACACGCGCTTCGATACGCTTTTCGGCGGGATCGATAGAACTTCGCCTTCGGAGGGGATTCGCAAGACCATCGACTGGTACCACTCCGGATATTACCGGGAATAGGGGAGTGCTATGAAAAAAAGAGTATTGGTTTTGGGGGCCACAGGCTTCGTGGGCCGCAACATGGCCGAGTATTTTGCCCAAAAAGAGGATGTGACCGTCACGGGCACCTATTATAATTCCGCTCCCTTGAACCACCCCAATATCAAGATGGTGTGCACCGATTTGACGGTAAAGCAGGACGTGGCGCGGGTCATGCAAAACCAGGATCTCGTCCTTCAGGCCGCAGCCGTCACCTCGGGCGCCAATGACATCGTCAACAATCCCCACTACCACATCGCCGACAACGCGGTGATGAACTCTCTGATCTTCCGCGCAGCCTTTGATTCGGACACCCCCCACGTGATCTTCTTCAGTTGCTCGGTAATGTATCACCCCTCGGAGACGCCCTTGAAGGAGAGCGACTTCGATCCCGGTAGGCCGCTGCACGACAAGTACTTCGGCGGTGCCTGGAACAAGATCTATTTTGAAAAAATGTGCGAGTTTTACGCCCGTCAGGGTCGCAACCGCTATACGGTGATTCGCCATTCCAATAACTACGGCCCCTATGACAAGTTCGACCTGGACAAAGGGCACGTCTTCGGCGCCACGGTGGCCAAGGTGATGGCGGCTCCGGACAACGGCCGCATCGTGATCTGGGGCAGCGGCGAAGAAAAACGTGACCTGCTCCACATTGATGATTTAGTCCGCATGGTGGAGTCGGCCGCCGAGGTTCAGAAAGCCCCCTTTGCTCTTTACAATGCCGGTTCCGGCCTTCCCATCGCCGTCAAGGATTTAGTGCGCAAAGTCTGCGACGCCTCCGGCAAAAACATCGAACTGGATTATGATTTAAGCAAACCCACCATCCCCATCACCATCTGCCTGGACAGCACCAAGGCCAAAGCTGATTTGGGATGGGAGTCGCAGATTTCAATCGACGAAGGCATCAGAAGAACACTGCAATGGTATCGGTGGCACCATTGACTGCCTACACAGCAGGCAGAAGCCGTCCTGTAAGGAAAGCATGCCCCATGTCCCAAGAACTACCGCTTTTGCTTCCGGTCACTGAGATCGAATTTGATGTCATTCGTGGACACGATCTTGACTATCTGTGCCAACTGGCTGAAAATTATTATAAAACTGGCGCGCTTGATATTGTTGAGCGCTTGTGTGCCAGGATTCTGAATCAAGCGCCAAATTGCGCCGCGGCACACAATCTCCGGGCCTTGATGCGGTTTAAAAAAGGAGACTACCCGGCTGCGCTCGATATTGTAGAAACAATCCTGTCACGTGAACCCGAAAATTACCGGGCGGTACTCACAAGGGGGCAGTGCTATCTGGCTCAAAATCACTTCGAAAAGGCCCTGTCAGACTTTAACAAGGCGATTCAAATCAACCCCGACCAGCCCGATGCGCACATAGGGTTGGGCATCGCCTATTCCCTCGCCGGCCAAACGGATCTTGTAAGCGACTGTTTCGTCAGGGCAGTGCAGGTGGCGCCCAGACGCGAGACTGCATACGCCGTCCTGGGATTGCACCAGTTTATACAGGGGGATCTCCAGGGTTCTGTGAAAGCATATTTGCAAGCCATTGAAATCAACGACACGATCATCGAAAACTATACCGGTTTAAAGCGTTCAGTGGATGCACTCCTGCAGCGAATAGGCCTCGATGATAGCACTACCAATTGTCCCTCGGAACAGGTTCCCGCTTTTCACTGCGAACACCGCACCTATGCGTTTGCCAAGATTTTGAACTACAATGAGCTTGTGGGCGAAAATAATGTGGCCCACTTCTCCACGGATGACTGCAAACCCTCCACGTTTGCAAGCCTAGCCAATTACTACGCCGATATCTCCCTGCAGGTTCCCATCCTCTGGAATCATAAAGACGTCAGAATCGAGTACCATCGCGGTCAGCTATACGTCCAAAACCAAAAGGGCGAAATCATTCCCACTATATTGTCTCAACTTGAATCGCGGGCCATATCCGCTAAATGCCCTTATTACCACGAAAAACAAGATGTGGTTTTAGTCGGTTGCGCGCCGTGTCAAAAAGAAATATGCGACGGGCCTTATGTTGTCATGAATTTTGCCGGGTACTTCGGGCATTTCATGTTCGATGAGCTACCCTACCTCGCTTACATGCGCTCAATGCTAAAAGAGCGAAAAATGAAAATCTTGGTGCCCAAGATGAACGCCATTGCTGCTAAGTTTCTTGGCTTTTTAGAGTTTCCCAAAGAGTGTCTAGTAACCTGGGAGGAGTTGTGCGGCATCGGCGCCCAAAAACCCGTGTCGTTGCAGGTAGAGGATGCATGGTTCCCCATTCGATTGCCCCTGGCCCTATCGGTGGAGATTGTGCGTCAGGCATTTCATCGGCAGATGCCAATTCCCTCCCAGTTGGGCCGGCGCAAACTTTACATCAGCCGCGGTGGCCAGCGTTTGATCAACGAGCGTGCGATCGAATGCGCACTGGCGCGGGAAGGATTCGAAATCGTGCGCCCCGAATTCATGCCGGTGGCGGAGCAGATGCGCCTTTTCGGCGATGCGTGCATCATTGTCTGCTGTATCGGGTCCGGTGTGGCCAGCATGATGTGGTCGCCCATTGGCACGGCCATCATCGAAATTATAGGTGATGCATTGCCAAACTATTCCGTGATCGGGCAAAGAGGTCAGGATCTGCTGAAACATCTGGAGATTTTATGTCGAAGCCACGGGCATCACGCTTTCAGAGTCATGGGCAAATGTCTTCATGAATTGGGCCCAAGCAAACTGTTGGATCATGTGACCTGCAAAATCAACGGCAAGTGGCGGGACGTCCATTTCAGTAATGTGGAGTTCATGTGCGATCCGGCCCAGGTCCTCGCGGCAGTGGAAATCGCCACCAAAGCCCAGCAATTTTCTTAAGGGTACCGTTTTCCAATGAACATTACGATGTCCGATATCCCCCATCAACACCAGGTCAGCCAGGCAAAGGCCAAAATGGTTTTTTCCAATCACAAGTACTTGAGATGGAAAAAAAGGGTGGAAGATAACGGCAACCGTATCCACAGCAGCGAGGTGCTTGCAGTCATCACGCGGAATGAGGATGACTTCTACGGGGCATTGCTGGATTGCGAATTGACTACGCCCGAAAAACAGACCGTGAAACGGTGCGTGTTGATCCGCGGTGATTGTGTGGTCATCGTACCCGTATTGAGATGCCGCGACGACGGCAAGATCTACACCCTGCTGGTGGAACAGCGCCGCATCATCGACGGCGGTTTTACCCAGGAGTTTCCTGCCGGTATGCTGGATTGCAATGCCGATGATCCGCGGGTCATGGCCAGTCGGGAGTTGCGTGAGGAGCTGAATCTGGACATCGCCCCCAATCAGCTCAAACCGCTCAGCGAGCAACCCGTGAAGATCATTTCAAGCCTGGTGGGCGATCTGCTTTATTTCTACTACTTTGAAATGGAAGTGACGGCCGATTTTTTAAACTGCATGGAGGGACGTCCCACGGGATGTCACCATGAGTCTGAGTACATCCTGGTGCGCGTGCGGGAGGTGGCCCAAATTGCCAACCATGCCGCATCATCGACCCTTATCGGTGTCAAGCTGCTGGAACGGGCACTGAGAAGAACCTTCTAAGCACAGAACGGTCTTGATCATCGTTCCGGCCAGGCAAGGGCATTTTTCCCAGCCCGGCAAGAACTCGCTGTCGCTCAAACAGCTTGCCGGTCTTACAAAAACACCCTTACCTGGCCTGCACTTCTTATGGCGTTGGCCGAAACGATGATCAAGACCCACAGAACCGTCATACAAAGGAGATTCCATCATGATTCGAGCAGTCATCATCACCGCCCCCGGCTTCCAGGATGAGGAGGTGGTCTATCCGTATTACCGCCTGCTGGAGGCCGGCTACCACGTGGAGATCGCCACCAAGGAGGGGCAGGTGGTCTACGGCAAGTACGGCGTGCCCGCCCGGGCCACCATGCGCACCACCGACCTGGATGCCGACAAGTTTGACCTGGTGCTGCTACCCGGCGGTTTCGAAGCCCCCGACCGGCTGCGGTTGCTGCCGGAGGTGCTCGATTTCGTGCGCCGCATGGATGAGCAGAAAAAGCTTATCGCGGCCATCTGCCACGGACCGTGGATCTTGATCTCGGCAGGGGTGACCCAGGGGCGCAAGATGACCGCCTACTGGAGCATCGAAGCCGATGTGCGTAACTCCGGGGCCGACTATCAACACAAGGCGCCGGTGGTGGTGGACGGCAATTTGATCACTTCACCCCATTACAACAACAACGGCGATTTCATGCGCGAAGTGATTGCTTACATAGATGCCCGTTCAAAATAGCAAGGAACCGGGAAGGCGAACCATGGAAATAGACAAAAGCATCTATATCGCCGGCCACACTGGCATGGTGGGTTCGGCTCTGCGACGCAAGCTCAAGGAGTCGGGCTATGAGCACATCATCACCCGCACCCACCAGGAATTGGATCTGCTCGACCAGGCTGCCGTGGCCGATTTTTTCGAAAGCCAACGGCCCGACTATGTCTTTCTGGCCGCCGGCAAGACGGGCGGCATTTACGCCAATAACACCTATCGCGCCGATTTCATCTACGAAAATATAGTCATTCAGTCCAATATCATTCAGCAGTCCTTTCTAAACGAGGTCCAGAAGCTGATGTTTTACGCCTGCTCCTGCATGTATCCCAAAGCATGCTCGCAGCCCATGGCCGAGGAGCATTTGCTCACGGGCCCCCTGGAGCCTACCAACGAACCCTTCGCCCTGGCCAAGATCGTGGGGCTGAAGATGTGCGAGTCCTTCAATCGTCAATACGGCACCGACTTCATCACCTTGATCCCCACCAATGTCTATGGCCCCAACCAGCGCTACGAACCCATGAATTCCCTGGTGGTCCCTTCCCTGCTGCAGAAATTTCACAAAGCCAAGATCCAGGAAGAAGACGGCGTGGTCATCTGGGGATCGGGCAGGCCGGTGCGCGATCTGCTCTATGTGGATGATCTGGCCGATGCCAGTCTTTATTTGATGACTCATTGCGAGGGCAATGTGGTGCTCAATGTGGGCACCGGGCGTGAAGTCAGCGTGGCGGAGTTGGCCGAGATCGTCAAACAGGAGGTGGGCTACGAAGGCGACATCATCTACGACGCTTCACTGCCCGACGGCGTTGAGCGCAAGTTGCAGGACCTCTCCAAACTCACCAGCCTCGGTTGGTCCTTCCGGGTGGAACTGGCCGAAGGCATTCACCTGGCGTACCAGGATTTTCTCCAGCGCATCGAGCGGGGCGAACGCCTCTTGTTTTAACCGCAGCCCTGGCGGGGCCGCCCGTCCCGCGTTGTGGCTTGCAAATGGCGGATTCACGAGATGATTAAGCCGATTAAAAGAATTGTTGCTTCCGAAAAAGATGTACAGCAATTGAATGGGCGCGGTCAGACCGCCGCCCGTCAAAATGAGCAGCCCATCGACTACCGCGACCGGGTGGTCATCAAACCCTGGGGGTATGAATTCCTGGTGTTCGACAATGGGCATGTGGCCATCTGGTTCCTGCATATCCGCAAGGATCACGCCACCTCCATGCATTGTCATCCATCCAAGAAGACCGCCCTGACCCTGTTGTCCGGCAAGGCCTTGTGCAATACCTTCCGCAGCCGCAATTTTCTCAATCCTTCCGATACGGTGATCATAGATCCGGCCGTATTTCACTCCACCAAGGCGCTATCGCCGGACGGTATCTGCCTGGTGGAGGTGGAGTCGCCCCCCGGCAAACTGGATCTGGTCCGGCTCGAGGACAACTACGGCCGGGAGGGCTGCGGCTACGAAGGCTGCTCCCAGATGGTAACCGATGATCTGGAAGCCTTCCATCACTTTTACTTCGATGAAGCGGCAGGCGACGCACAGTCTTTCGGCAACGACAACCTCTTTCACATTAGTTTGCACATCTACGGTTCGGCAAAAATTTTCCGTGACGGCTTCAATCCCAAGGCAGGGGAGCTCTATTGCGTTTGCCGTGGAGTTATACAGAATGGGGCCCACGAAACCGTGATCGATGTGGGCGAAATCGAGCGCGGCGGGTTTTTACAGCAACAGGGTCGGCTCGACGTGCCCGGCGAAACCGTGCTGATGCGCTTCTCAATGTATACCTAAAGTGCCAAGTAGTTAAGGATTCATGATGCGCAGGTATAAAGCTATTCTCTTCGATTTCGACGGTGTTCTGGCCGACACCATGGAAGATAATTTCAAGGCCTGGGAACAGGCTTTCAGTTCCCACAATATACGGTTGGATCGCGAAACCTATTTCCTGCTGGAAGGTATGAACGTGCGCGGCGTGGCTGAACATATTCTCAAGCAGCATCAAAGAGATCCGTCTTTGGCTGTTTTCATCGGGGCCGACAAGGAGCGCCTCTACGAGGCCGGCCACGCCTTCCGTCTCTATCCGGGCGTATTGGAGATGATTGAAGCCCTGCGGCCTGGATTTGCCCTGGGACTGGTCAGTGGCGCCAGCGCCGTTCGTTTGCGGACAACGACGCCCCAGGCCCTGTTGAACCAGTTTAGCGTTATCATCGACGGCGATACGGTGCACCATGCCAAGCCGCACCCTGCGCCCTACTTGGCCGCCGCCGCTGCCCTTGGAGTTGCGCCCGAAAATTGTCTGGTGGTTGAAAACGCCCCCCTGGGTATCGCCTCGGCCAAAAACGCCGGTATGGACTGTGTGGCCGTCACCTCCACCCTGGAACGTCGCCATCTTGCCGGTGCCGACCACATTGTTGAAAGCATCGGTGGTGTTCAACTGATTGTCGCTCAAAACCAACCATAGGAATCACCATGCGCTCTTCCACATATAATATCCCTCCCAGGGTTACCGAAGCATTCGATGACTCTCTTTGTCTGACCATATTTGAACGTATCTGCCGGGTACGCCAATTCGAAAAAGGGGTCATTCAATCTATTGAGCAAAAGGAGATCAACTATCTGGTCTACCTCTCCTTCGGCCAGGAGTCCGTGGCTGCCGCGCTTTCCACCGAATTCCATGATTGCCTGATTTTCCCCCAACATCGCGCCCATGACGTCTTTTTGACGTTCGGCGGATCGCCCCGGCGCCTACGCGATGAATTGATGGGGCGACCGGAGGGCAGCAGCCAAGGCAAAGCCGGCTCAAACTGCCTACAGCACCATGCCAACGGAATCTCCATCTTCGGGCACCACGGTTTGATCGGAGAAAATGTTCCCCAGGCTGTGGGTGCCGCCCTGGGCAGTGGCAAGCTGACCATATGCTTTTTCGGGGACGGGGCCGCCGAAGAGGATTATGTCCTTGCAGCCATGGGATTCGCCGCCAGCCAGAAACTGCCCGTGCTCTTCGTTTGCATGGATAACAACCTTTCCATCCTCACTCCAATTTCAGCGAGGCGCAACTGGCGCCTAACCGATGTGGCCAGAGGTTTCGGCCTTCCGGCCGTGGATACCACCGACGATCCCTGGGCCGTGCTGCAGCACGCCCGGAATTTGAGGCAGCAACTTCCCGCTCTGCTCAACTGCTATGTCTGCCGTTGGTACTGGCACGCCGGCATAGGCGTGGACGGCCCCCCTGAGTGGGATCGCTATGCGCTTTATCGACAAGCGTTGGAGGACAAGGGCCTGGCACGGCAAGTGCAAATCATTGAACAAGAATCACGCCTGGAAATGGAGAAGGTATGGGGCCGCAGAGTGTAGCCGAAACCATTAAAACCATCACGCGCAACCACCTGGAGAAAAACGACGGGCTTTTACTAGGCCAGGCGATTTCAGCCGTGGGGTGGGTCAACGGCACCGTCCCCGATGTCAAGGGTATTTTGGAGTTGCCCATGACTGACGTGGCGGGCGCAGGTATCGCTGTAGGCGCGGCCATGGTAGGACGGCGGCCTATCTTCGTGCTGCGTTTTCAGGACTTTCTGATGCTTAACGGCAGCCCCCTGGTCAACTATGCCGCCAAATGCAAGGAACTTCACGGCCGCGGTGCGCCCATTTTCATTCGCGCCCTGGCCTCCGAAGGAATCGGCCCAGTGCACTCCAGTGTGCTGCACAGCGTGTTTATGCATTTTCCCGGAATGCGGGTCTGTTCGCCCATGACCCCCTGGGAATATAAGGAAACGTGGCGCATTTTCATGGCCCATGATGATCCCCTGCTGGCGAGCGAACACCGGGAGAGCTTCAGCAATACCGAAGAGTTGCCCAATGTCGTGCATGCCGATGCCCACATCACCTTATTCGGCATCTCTTGTACCCGCTTTTCCATGCATAAGGCCGCCGATATGTTGGCCGAAGAAGGCATCCGCTGTAACCTTTTCCATCTCTTCAAGCTCAAACCCTTTGAAATCGAGCAATCCTACCAGGAAGCCTTGCGGCAATCGGGCATAGGCCTGGTCATCGACGCCGGCTTTGAGATTTGCGGCGCCGCACGCTCCTTGGCCTACGAGCTCAGCGATGCGGCCGACGTGCCGGTCAAGGCACTGGCATGCAGCGACCACACCAAATGTCTTTGTCCGCCTTTTCAGAACAAGGCACCTGATGCCGAGCGCATCGCCGCCCAGGTTCGGCGGATCTTGGAGCGTTGATTATACCCGGCGAACATCTAACATGCGCTCGTTGGGCTCAAGAGAGATGAGGTTATGCCATGGTACAAATGCGAATCCCGTTCGGCACCGTCGCCGTAACCGACATTACCCGCAAATTGATCAATGAGTGCCTTGACAGCGGACGCCTCTCGTGCGGCAGGTTGGTAAGGCAGTTCGAGGAGCGTTTTGCCCAATGCGTCGGCGCAAAAGAGGCCGTTGCGGTGAGCAGCGGCACCGATGCGGATATTTTAGCGATAGCCGTATTATACGAAAACGGCGCCCAACGGGGCGATGAGGTGATCGTGCCGGCGCTCTCCTTCGTCGCCACCGGAAATGCCGTGTTGCACGCAGGATTTACGCCGATTTTCGTGGATGTGGATCCGCGGACCTTCAATATCGATGTGAGCCGCATTGAAGCGGCGATCACGGTTCGTACTCGTGCCATCATGCCCGTGCATCTCATGGGCAAACCTGCGGATATGGACACCATCAATGCCATTGCTCGCAGACACCACTTGCTCGTGGTTGAAGATGCCGCGGAGGCGCACGGTGCCATTTACAAAGGTCGTAATGTGGGCACTCTGGGAGACTTGGCGGCTTACAGTCTCTATGTGGCACATATCATCACTACCGGTGAGGGCGGCATCGTGGTCACCGACAATGAAGCATACGCCGAAGTGCTGCGCTCCTTGCGCGCCCACGGCCGCGCATGCAAATGCAAACAGTGCGTCTCCAACCTGACATCAGGATATTGCCACCGTCGTTTCAACAACGCTTACGGGGCAGACATCCGTTTCCAGTTTGAGCGCATCGGATACTCCAGTAAAATGAATGAACTGGAAGCTGCCATCGGTCTGGGGGCCCTGCAGATTTACAATACGATCCTCACTAAACGCCACGACAATCTGATGCGTCTCATTGACGGGTTTCAGCGTTTCGGCGGTCTCTTCGACACCTTCGAAGAGGCGCCCTGGGAAAGGATCGGACCCCATGCATTTCCCTTTATCGTCAAAGAAGAAGCGCCCTTTTCGCGGGAAGAAGTGATGCTTTATCTGGAAGAAAACGGCGTGGATGCCAGGACCCTATTCTCCAGCATCCCGACCCAGTGCGGTGGGTATGCATTTCTAGGCCATCGTCTGGGGGATTTCCCAGTGGCTGAGATGATCGGACGGCAGGGCATTCACATTGGTGTTCACCAGGATGTGTCACCCGAAGATATCCAATGGTTCATTGGGTTGATGGAGCGCTTCATACACCAGGTCGACCGACGCGGTGTTGCCCGTGCAGCCGTCAACTGCAAATTCTAAGAATGGTCCGACGTTTCATCCGAATTCAATAAGTGAAAGCGAAGCGATACCATGCGCACCAAAACGATACATTGTCGGGACCATATCACCATTCTGATACCCACGCGGAAGCGCACGGAATTCCTCAAGGGAATGTGCGATTCCCTGGAACAGAAGACACAGGATAAAAATCAAATCGACCTGTGGCTTTATGTGGACCATGACGATGAGGAGACCCGCGTTTTTATTGAAGGGGGCGCGCTTGAGGCCTATTCCTATAAAATCCGCTGGATCATCGGGGAGCGCACCTGCAGCCAGGGGGAGATGGTCAATATCCTCTGGCGAAACTGCGACTCCGGGGCCGGTATCTATTTTCCCCTGCCTGATGATTACTGCATTTTGACATCAGCTTGGGATCAGGTTGTTCGAGATGCCTTTAACCGATCGAACTCCCGCATACTATTGCCTTATGTAGATGAGCCTGTCGGTGCCCCGGGACAGATGCTGCTTCCCATCATGTCTGCTGAGTGGATCAACTGCCTGGGGCGTATCCTCACCGAGTACTTCCCCTTTTGGTTCGATGATTCCTGGCTCGACGAAGTCGCTCAACAGATCGGACGTCGCGTTAAAATCGCACTTCGCATGGAGCCTCAGCAAGGCGGCAAAGGCAAGACCATACGTATGCGCAATCTGCCCTTCTGGCATAAGTTCTATCTCCATATGGCCGATGAACGGCGGCTGGATGCCGATAAACTACGCCGCGCTCTTTACCCGACCGAATCCGAAGATTACCGTCGTAATCACGACATCGGCGATCGGGTGGCTGCAAAATCCTTGGAAAAACTGGTTGCAGTCAACCACGACGCTCGTCTGCGCCAGCAGGAGGCTATGTTCCGTACCGCTAGTGCGGCCATTAGCAATGAGCACGAGGTACGTTATCGGACATTGGAGCAAAGGGCACAGCAGATTCTGCTTGAAAAGGCAAGAGCCTACCTGCAGGCGGGCCGCAATAACGAGGCGGCGGCCTTACTGGGCGCCATCACCTATGCCCAATGCCTGCTCCCCGAAGCAAAAGAATTACAGCAGGCCTATGCCGGTGCAGGTTCCCAGGGACATGAAAATCCTTTCGCCTTCACCAAAACGCTTGCTTGGGGCGGGGCCGAACACAAGCAGGCCCCGACCACAGCCGCATTTAGCCAGCCTCCGTCTGCTGAAATAAGCGGTTTGGATCGACTGATACCGCCGGAGATTCGCAACGACGCTTTTTACGAGATGATCGAGCGCATCGCCGCCGAGGAGGATATTCGCACGATCCTAGAAATCGGCGCCTCATCGGGGGAGGGCAGCACCAACGCCCTGGTTCAAGGCATATCCCGCAACCAACATCAACCGGTGCTGCACTGCATCGAAATCTCCCGGGGGCGCTTCCAGGCCCTGCAGCGTCGTTACGGCCGACATCCCCAAATACACTGCCACAACTTTTCATCCGTTCCCCTGGCGCGCTTTCCCAGCGAAGCACAGCTCGCCAGGTTCTACCAAGAAGCGCCCACGGCGCTGACCCGCTATCCCTTGCAACAGGTGCTCGGGTGGTTGCGTCAGGATATTGCTTATGTGACGGCATCCGGAGTGGCCCAGGACGGCATCGCCCGGATCAAGCAGGACCACGGTATCGAAACTTTTGACATGGTTCTCATCGATGGATCCGAGTTTACCGGCTCGGCCGAACTCGAAGAGCTCTATGGCGCCCGTTTCATCCTGTTGGATGACATCAATACTTTTAAGAATCATGCCAACTATAGAAGGCTCAAGACCGATCCGGCTTACACACTGTTGGAGGAAAATTGCTCGCTGCGTAACGGCTACGCGGTCTTCAAAAAGCAGGTGTTGCCCGTGCACTTCTTCACCATCGTGCTCAACGGTATGCCCTTTTTGGAATACCACATCGATGTCTTCAACCGCCTGGAGGTGCCCTGGCACTGGCACATCGTCGAAGGAGTGGCCGATCAGACCCACGATACGGCCTGGGGCAAGGCAAACGGCGGGAGCATCCCGGAAGCGTTTCATCGCAACGGCCTGAGCGTGGACGGCACCAGTGCCTATCTCGACCGCCTGGCCAGGGTGCATGCCGATCGGATAACACTCTATCGACCGCCGCCGGGCCGCTTCTGGGACGGCAAGCTGGAAATGGTCAGCGCACCGCTGCCCCACCTGCCCGAACAGTGCCTGTTGTGGCAGATCGATTCAGATGAGTTGTGGACGGCCGATCAAATCCAACGCATGCATGCCATGTTCATGGCTCAACCCCAGCGTTCGGCCGCCCATTTCCACTGTCATTTCTTTGTCGGTCCTGAGC
>JBAQGR010000143.1:0-4888 GCA_049287895.1 Desulfatitalea sp. | reverse complement strand
TGCCGGGCACCACGAAGCCGAATAGCAAAATGGAAAGAGCCCATCCGCCGATCTGCTTGTAGATCGCCTGACCGAAGAGACCGCCGCGGCTCTTGCCGTAGTAGAGCGCTGCGCCGATTAGGCCGCACAGGGCCGCCGACGCGCCAATGGTCAGGGGGATGCCCACCAGGTAGGAGATCCAGAAACCGGCCACGCCGCTGAAAGTATAAATGACGAAAAAGCGATAGGGGCCGTAGAGTTGGCTGATCAGCGGAGCGAGTTGGTAGAGGGCCATGAGGTTGAAGAAGATGTGCAGGGCCGACCCGTGCAGGTAGTTGGCCGACAGCAGCGTCCACCAGCCGCCGGCACGGTTCATCTGCCACGTTCCAGCGGCGCCGAGCAACCTGAGGCTGTCAGAGTCGGGCGCTAGCAGGCCCAGGGGATTGAACCCCAGGCCCATGCGGCCGGGATTGAGCAGCAGACTGAACAGATACAGGCCGATGTTGGTGTAGAGAATCGCCCGCACCAACGTTTCGCCGGACCCCCAGCCGCGGGTCAGGGGGTTGTTCTTCCAGCGCGATCCAGGGGTCTGGATGCCGCAAAACGGACAGCGGGACTCATCTTCGCTGATCAGCTTGCGGCAGTTGGGGCACAGAATGGAGTTGCGCACCGGCTTATTCATTAACTTTCCACTTTCTGCTTTTCACTTCCAACTTTTCTTTACCATTTCCACTGCACCGGATTGTTGTCCAGGTGATCGGTCACCGTGCGGCCGATGCGGTCCATCTCCACCAGATCTTCCTTGGTCAGCGTCACGTTACCGGCCACGGCATTCTGCACCGCCTGCTCGCTGTTGCGCGCCCCGGCAATGGCACAGCAGTTGGGTTGGGCGATGACCCAGGCCAGGGCCAGTTGGCCGAGGGTGACCTTGTGCTTTGCGGCGATGGGCCGCAGTTCGGCCAGGGCCTTTTGGACTCGGGCGTAGTGCTCGGGCTGGAAGAGCCGATGGGCCGCGCGATGGTCGCCTTTGGCAAAGGTGTGGCCCGGCCCGAATTTGCCGGTGAGCAACCCCTGGGCCATGGGCGAGTAAGCTAGGATGGTCATCTTCTGCTCACGGCAGTAGGGGGCGTCCTCGGTTTCCAGGCTGCGCCAGAAGAGAGAGTAGGGCGGTTGCAAACTCTCCACCGGTCCATATTGGGCCGCCTCCTGCGCCTGCTGGCGGTTGAAGTTGGAGACGCCGATGGCCCGGATTTTACCCTGGGCCTTGAGATCCATCAGGGCGCGCATGGTCTCTTCCAGCGGCACCAAGGGGTGGCCGAAGGTTCCCGGAGGCCAATGGATCTGATACAGATCGATGTAGTCGGTCCCCAGATTCTTCAGGGAGCGCTCGCAGGCGCCGACCACTTGGTCGTATTTGAGGTGGTTGGAAAAGACCTTGGTTGCCAGAACGATCCGGTCGCGCACATCGGCGAGGGCTTTGGCGATGATGCGTTCGGAGTGCCCGTTGCCGTAAACCTCGGCCGAGTCGAAGGTGGTGATGCCGGCATCCAGGGCCGCGCGCATGGCCCGTTGGGTTTCATTGTCGTCGATGTCGGTCCACATCGCCTTGCCCGCTTGCCAGGTCCCCATGATGACGGTGGAGATGTCGATATCGGTTCGGCCTAACTTACGCTGCTGCATGGTTATCCTCCATTGCCTGTTGTGAAACCCCCCTTAACTGTTTGACACTCTTTTTAACACAGTTGTATATCAAATGCATCCGTGAAAGCCGTTTTTGGCGCCGCGGTCCGAACCCCTATCGGCGAAAGTGGGCGAACATGAAAAGATTTTTGTGTTTATGGACGATCTTCTTAGCCGGGGCGCTGCTGACCGGTTGCACGCACTTCAAAGATCCTTTTCCCCAGTTGATCGAAACCCAGGCCCAGCTGGTGGCCGGTTGCGACCTGCTGGCCGTGATCGCCGAAACCGCCGATGCCGACCGCATCTCCGCCTATTTGGCCCGGCGGGAGATGGTCAAACGGGTCAAGGCACGGGCCGTCCAGCTGGGGGCAACCCACATCGTCTGGCTGCACAGCACCAACGAATCGGCTACGGCCCAGGCGTACCGGTGCGAAAAAAGATGAAACTTTCATCTTTTATCCACCTGCCAAAATCATGAAACCCACCTTCACCATCGCCGTCCGCGCTCTAGTCGAGCATGTGCTGCGCTGCGGCGACCTGCGCTCCGATTTCATGGGGTCAACCAGCGCGCTGGAGGGCCTCCGCGCCCACCAGCGCATCCAGCGGCAGCGTCCGGCCGGTTACCAGGCCGAATGCCCGGTCCATCTGGAAGTAGAACAAGCTGATTTTACACTCTCCATCGGCGGCCGCATTGACGGTGTGCTGCGCAGCGGCGATAAGGTGGTGGTGGAAGAGATCAAGGGCACCCAGCGGCCGTTGGCGGAAGTGCAGGCCGCGGCCTCGATCGTCCATTGGGGCCAGGCCCAATGCTATGCCTACATGCTGGCCCGTCAGGAGCATTTGGCCCAGGTGGATGTACAGCTGACTTACGTGCATCTGGAGAGTGGACGGGTGGCGTCGCTGGTGCGTCCTTTGAGCCTGGAGGCGTTGAGCACCTTTTTCGACGACCTCCTCGAACGCTATCTGCAATGGATACGTCGTTTGTCCCAATGGATGCAGGTGCGCGACCAGAGTCTGGAGCGGCTGGCCTTTCCCTTCGACAGTTACCGTCCCGGGCAGCGGGAGATGGCCGTGGAAGTATTTCGTGCCATTCGGGACGGCGGGCAACTGCTCGCCCAGGCCGCCACCGGTATCGGCAAGACCATGGCGGCCCTCTACCCGGCCCTTAAGGCCTTGGGGCAGCACCTGGTGCCCAAGGTGGTGTTCCTGACCGCGCGCACCACCGGCCGCCTGGCGGTCGAGGCCGCCTTGCAGGCCCTGAGCCGAAGGGGCCTGCGGCTCAAATGGGTGACGGTGACGGCCAAGGAGAAGATCTGCTTTTCGGAGGAACCCACCTGTACACCCGAGATGTGTCCCTATGCCCGCGGGCACTATGATCGTCTCAACGATGCTTTGGGCGCGATTTTTGAATTTGAACAGGATGCCTTCGATCGCGACACCATCGAACGGACGGCCCGCGCGCACCAGGTGTGCCCTTTCGAATTCTCCCTGGAGGTGGTGCTGTGGGCCGATTGCGTGATCGGCGATTACAATTATGCCTTTGATCCCACGGTGACGCTCAAGCGTCTCTTCGGCGAAGAGGCCGGCGGGCATGCGCTTCTGGTGGACGAAGCCCACAATCTGGTGGATCGCGCCAGGGAGATGTACTCGGCCCAACTATCCAAGGCGCCGGTCCTGGCCTTGCGGCGCAGCGTAAAAGAGGCGCTGCCGCCGCTCTATCGCGCGCTGGGGCGCGTCCATGCCGGATTGACTGCCTTGCGGCGGCGCTGCCTGGAGACAACGGACAGGGTGCTGATCGATAAAGGCGCGCCCGAGGATTTGGTGGACCGGCTGCGGGCCTTTCTCACGGCGGCCGAGCGTTGGTTGCGCCTCAATCGGCCCGCGCCGTTCCGGCAGGAGCTGCTGCGTTTCTATTTTGACGGCCTGCGTTTTATGCGCATCGCCGAGCAGTATAACCCGGCCTACGCCACCATTGTCGAAGCCCGCGGCCAAGATGTCCAGATCAAACTTTTCTGCATGGACCCATCCGACCCGCTGCGCGAATGCTGGCGGCGCTGCCGCGCGGCGGTGCTCTTTTCCGCTACATTGACGCCGGCCGATTACTTCCAGACGATCCTGGGGTGCCATCCCGAGATGCGCCGGCTGGATCTGGTTTCGCCCTTTTCGCCCGGCAACCTGGCAGTGTTCGCGGCCACGCGCATTTCGACCCTCTATCGCCATCGCCAAAGCTCGTGTGCAGCCGTGAGCCAGGCCGTCGCCAACATGGTGTCCCAGCGTCAGGGGCACTACCTTCTTTTTTTCCCCTCCTACGATTACCTGGCCATGATCCACCAGCGCTTTAAGGCCGATTGCCCGCGCATCGAGACCCTGGTGCAAACCCCCGATATGGCCGAATCGGCCAGGGAAGCCTTTTTGGCCCATTTTACCGAGCAGGTGTTGCGAACTCTGGTGGGCTTTGCCGTCATGGGGGGCATTTTCGGCGAGGGCATCGATCTGAAGGGCGAGCGGCTGACCGGGGCCGCTATCGTGGGAGTCGGATTGCCTGGCATCGGTCCTGAGCGGGAGCTGCTGCGGGAATACTACGACCACACCCACGGCTGCGGCTTCGAGTTCGCCTACCAATATCCGGGAATCAACCGTGTCCTGCAGGCGGCCGGTCGGGTGATCCGGTCGGAAAGCGACCGCGGCGTCGTGCTGCTCATCGACCAGCGGTTCGGACAGCCGCGCTACCGTTCGCTGCTGCCCGCTTCCTGGCAGATTCAAACCGTAGGGGACCCATCAGGTTTGCAGCGGCAGCTGGCGGCCTTCTGGGGATAATCCGCGTTGGGGCGCAACCCGACCGTCACCCTTTTCGGATGTCTGTCGGAGTTCGTCATGCAGGATGAAAAGAAGCCTAATTGCCAGGGAAGGGGTACTACGCGTCGCTATCCATCAACAGGTCGTCCGTTTTTCCCAGGCAGTACTGGCGCCAGGCGCATACCAGCTGGTCGCAATCGTCCAGACCGCTACGAAAGCAGTCGGCCAACCCTTCAGTGCGCTGCAAGCTGCGAATCATGGCAGTGATGTCCACATAGCGCTTGTTCAGATCAGTGCCCTCAATACTGGGCATGCAGGGCGTGGATCGCGATGATCCATCCCCGTCTCTCCTGGTTCCCAATTCCATTTTTAGTTGTTCGCCCATTACCAGAGTCCAATCGCGCATGAGTATGGTGTCTTTCATGCAAGCCGG
>JBAQGR010000142.1:0-8072 GCA_049287895.1 Desulfatitalea sp. | reverse complement strand
GACAGTCACGCGGCCACTCTCGCGGCGGCGGTCATGAAGGCGGCGGTGGCCAGGGCCGGCATCGATCCGGCCATCATCGACGATGTGCGTTTCGGCTGCTGCATGGAGCCGGCCGACGCCTTGAACGTCACCCGCGTGGCGGCCCTGCTGGCCGGCATTCCCGAAGGGGTCACGGCCGTGACCATCAACCGGGTCTGCATTTCGGGCATGGAGGCGGTGCTGTCGGGCATGGCCATGATCCAGGCCGGCATGGCCGACGTAATCCTGGCCGGCGGCGTGGAGCACATGTCCGGCGTGGCCTATCAGGTGCCCAAGGCGCGCTGGGGTTGCCGCCTGCAGGACCAGGTCTTTGTAGACGCCCTGATCCAGAGACTTTACTGCGGCTCGCACATCGATCCCCATCCGGAAACCGGACCGGTGGACGCCACTAAACCGCCTTTGAGCCTCTTCAAGGGCAAACCTTACATCATGGGCCATACGGCGGAGTTTATCGCCCAGCATCTGGATATCACCCGCCAGGAGATGGACGCGGTGGCCCTGCGCAGCCACAACAACACTGAGCGCGCCACCCGCGACGGTCTCTTTGCCGAAGAGATCATCCCCTTCGAGATTCCCCAGAAGAAGAAGGCGCCGCTTGTCTTCGACAAGGACGAACATTTCCGACCGGGGATGACCCTGGACGATCTGGCCAAGCTGCCGCCGGCCTTTATTCCCGACGGCGGCAAGGTGACCGCCGGCAACAGCAGCGGCATCAATGACGGCGCCGCCGCCATGGTCATCATGTCGGCCGAGCGGGCCAAAGCCTTGGGCCTCAAGCCCCTGGCGGCCATCCGGGCCGTGGGCCGCGGAGCCTGTCACCCGTCGGTCATGGGGTTATCGCCGGTGCCGGCGGTGCACGATTTGATGCGGAAAAGCGGATTGCAGATAAAGGCGTTCGAACTGATCGAAGTCAACGAAGCCTTCGCGGCCCAGTATATCGGCTGCGAACGGGAGCTGGGTTTGAATCGGGAGATCGTCAACATCAACGGGTCGGGCATCGGCCTGGGTCATCCGGTGGGCGCCACCGGCTGCCGCATCATGGTGACCCTGCTCCACGCCCTGCGCCGTAATGGAAAGCACTTGGGACTGGCCACCCTGTGCGGCGGCGGCGGGGTCTCCATGGCCTGTGCGCTGGAGTTGATTTAAAAAAAAGCCCACCCCAAAACGGGGTGGGCTTTTTTACAGTCATTGGATTTATAAGGCGCAGCGGCTTAGTACATATCATCCATATCGCCGCCGGACGGCATGCCCGATCCTTTTTTCTTCTTCTCCGGCTTATCGGTGATCATGGCTTCGGTGGTCAGCATCAAACCGGCCACGGAGGCGGCGTTCTGCAAGGCAAAGCGTACCACCTTGGTGGGATCGATCACACCAGCGGCCATCAGGTTCTCGAAGGTTTCGCTGGCGGCGTTGAAGCCGAAGTCGTCCTTGCCTTCCAGGACCTTGTTGAGCACCACCGAACCTTCTTCGCCGGAATTGGCGGCGATCTGGCGCAGCGGCTCGGTGAGTACCCGTTTGAGCAACCGGACCCCCTGCTTCTCTTCGCCTTTGGCATCCACTTTGTCCAAAGCCGGGATGCAGCGTACCAGAGCCACGCCGCCGCCAGGCACGATGCCCTCTTCCACGGCCGCGCGGGTGGCGTTGAGCGCATCTTCGACGCGCGCCTTCTTCTCTTTCATTTCGGTCTCGGTGGCCGCGCCGATGTTGATGACGGCCACACCGCCCACCAGTTTTGCCAGGCGCTCCTGCAACTTTTCGCGGTCGTAATCCGAAGTGGTGTTCTCCACTTCGGCGCGGATCAGCTTCAGGCGGCCTTCGATGGCTTGCCGTTTGCCGGCGCCGTCCACGATGGTGGTGTTGTCTTTGTCGATGCGCACGGTCTTGCAGCTGCCCAGATCGTTGATGGTGATGTTCTCCAGCTTGATGCCCAGATCTTCGGAGATCACCTGGCCGCCGGTCAGAACGGCGATATCCTGGAGCATGGCTTTGCGGCGATCGCCGAAGCCCGGCGCCTTGACGGCCGCCACTTTCAGGGTGCCGCGCAGCTTGTTGATGATCAAGGTGGCCAGGGCTTCACCGTCCACATCTTCGGCTACGATCAAAAGGGGTTTGCCCATGCGCGCCACCTGTTCGAGCAGGGGCACCATGTCCTGCATGTTGGAGATCTTCTTTTCGCTGAGCAGCAGGTAGGGGGACTCGAGTACCGTAGTCATCTTCTCGGAGTTAGTCACAAAGTAGGGCGAGATGTAGCCGCGGTCGAACTGCATGCCCTCGACCACATCCAGGGTGGTCTCCATGCTTTTGGCCTCTTCGACCGTGATGACCCCTTCCTTGCCGACCTTTTCCATGGCGTCGCTGATCAGTTGACCGATCACTTCGTCGTTGTTGGCGGAAATGGAACCCACCTGCTTGATCTCGTTTTTGTCCTTGGTGGGCTTGGACATCTTCTTCAATTCGGCGATCACGGCCACGGTGCCTTTGTCGATGCCCCGCTTCAGGGCCATGGGGTTGGTGCCGGCCGCCACCAGTTTCTGCCCTTCGTTAAAAATGGCCTGGGCCAGTATGGTGGCCGTGGTGGTACCGTCACCGGCGGTGTCGCTGGTTTTGCTGGCCACTTCGCGGACCATGCGCGCGCCCATGTTCTCGAACTTGCCCTCCAGTTCGATCTCCTTGGCCACGGTGACGCCGTCCTTGGTCACCAGGGGCGCGCCGAAGGATTTTTCCAGAACCACATTCTTGCCCCTGGGGCCCAGGGTGACTTTGACCGCATTGGCCATCTGGTTGACGCCGTTGAGCATCTTTTCCCTGGCCTCAGGGCCATAGCATATCATCTTTGCAGGCATTGCTACTTACCTCCCTCATTGATTTCGCTGATTATTCCAGAATACCGAGAATGTCGTCTTCACGCATGAAGACATGCTCCACGCCATCGATCTTGATCTCGGTTCCGGCATATTTGGAGAACAGCACCCGATCTCCCTTTTTGACTTCCAGGGCGACCCGTTTGCCTTCGTCGCTCACTTTGCCCGGACCCACCGATACCACCTTGCCCTCTTGGGGTTTCTCTTTGGCGGTGTCGGGGATGATGATCCCGCCGGCGGTCTTCTGCTCTTCCGCCACCCGTAGGACCAGAACACGGTCGTTCATGGGTTTGATCTTCATTTTGCTTCACCTCCTGTGGAATGGCTCAGGTCGAAGAGCGCTTTGAGCACCACTCCGGGCCTCGTCTCTTCCCGCCGAGTCCTCTGCTTTGGGTTTTATTAAGGATAAGGGCCGAAACTTTAGGGTTCCGGCCACCGTTGAATTGCCTGGTGCATTGGCCGCGAACGCCCGATGCTCATTAGGCCGCAATTTTAATCACCGTTTAGGTCTTGTCAAGAAACCTCCCAAGGGATTAAATTGTAAAAAAACAGGCTGAAGGTCAGGTCAAAGATTAATAAGGAGCTCGATCATGATTGTAGGAATTCTCAAGGAGATCAAACCGGAGGAGAACCGGGTGGCCATGACGCCGGCCGGCGTGGAACAGATGCGCCAGGCCGGTCACACGGTGCTGGTGCAAACCGGCGCCGGCACGGGCAGCGGCTGGGACGATGCCACCTATACCAAAGCCGGCGCCCAGATGGTGGCCGCGGCAGCCGACATTTACGGCCAGGCGCAAATGGTGATGCATGTGAAAGAGCCGCTGCCGACGGAGTACGATCTGATCCGGCGCGATCAGATCGTTTTCACCTACCTGCACCTGGCGGCCAATGAAACCTTGACCCGGGCCTTGATCAAGGCCCACTCGGTCAACATCGCCTATGAGACGGTCCAAAAAGAGGATGGCTCCCTGCCGCTGCTGACCCCCATGAGCGAAGTGGCCGGTCGCATGTCGATCCAGCAGGCCGCCAAGTATCTGGAAATGGTCCATGGCGGCCGCGGGGTGTTGCTGGGCGGCGTGCCGGGCGTGGAACCGGCCACAGTGGTGATCATCGGCGGCGGCGTGGTGGGCACGCATGCCGCCAAGATGGCCTGCGGCCTGGGGGCCAAGGTCTACCTGCTGGACAAGAGCCTGGCGCGACTGCGGGCTTTGTCCGACATCATGCCGGCCAACTGCTTCTTGCTCATGTCCAATCCCGATACGTTGCGTCGGCTGGTCCGCGAGGCCGACGCGGTCATCGGCGCCGTGCTGGTGCCTGGCGCCAAAGCGCCGCGCCTGATTACCCGCGAGATGCTCAAAACCATGCGGCCCGGCGCTGTGCTGGTCGATGTAGCCATCGATCAGGGGGGCTGTTTTGAAACCTCCCGACCCACCACCCATGCCGACCCCACCTATGTGGTGGACGGCGTGGTGCACTACACCGTGGCCAATATGCCCGGCGCCGTAGCCAAAACCTCCACCCTGGCCCTGACCAACGCCACCCTGCCCTATGCCCTGGAGATCGCCGACAAAGGCTGGCAACGGGCCATGCAGGAGAACAGCGAGATACGCCGCGGCGCCAACATCGTGCAAGGCCGGGTGACCTATCCGGGCGTGGCCGAAGCCTTCGGCCTGACCTGCACGCCTGCGGAACAGGTGATCTGATGCCGCCCCACGATAGCGCCCAGGGGCGGCCGCACCTGCTGTGGGCCGATATCGATCTGGCGGCCATCGGCCACAATGTACGTGAATTGCGCCGCATCACCCGACCTTCGGCCCGCCTGCTGGTGGCGGTCAAAGCCAACGCCTACGGGCATGGTGCTGTGCCTGTGGCCCGCACCGCCCTGGCGCACGGGGCCACGGATCTGGGGGTGGCCCGCATCGACGAAGGCATTGCTTTGCGCCGGGCCGGCATCGACGCGCCCATCCTCATTTTCGGCCATACCCCGGCCGGCCGCGCCGCACAATTGTTAGAGCACCGCTTGGTACCCAGTCTCTTCGGTCTGGATTCTGCCCGCGAACTGGCCGCCGCGGCCCAGGCCCTCGACAAAACCCTTCCCATTCACATCAAGATCGATACGGGCATGGGCCGCCTGGGCTTGCCCTGCGACGATCTGCGCCCACCGGGGAACAGCGGCGACAGCGCCGAAATTCTCCAGATCGCGCGGTTGCCGGGTCTGCGTGTGGAGGGACTGTTTACCCACTTCGCCACTGCCGACCATGCGGACCTGGCGTTTGCCCGGCTTCAGCTCGACCGCTTCCAGCGGCTGTCGACGCAACTGGAGGCCGGCGGCCTGACCGGCGCGGTGCGCCATGCCGCCAACAGCGCCGCCATCATGCGCATGTCCGATAGCCATCTGGGCATGGTACGCGCCGGTATTGCAGTCTACGGGCTCTATCCATCGGCCGACGTGGATCGCGCGGGCCTCGCTTTGCGACCCGCCCTCTCCCTGAAGGCCACCATCGTCCACCTCAAACAGGTGCCGGCCGGCACCAGCATCAGCTACGGCCGCACCTACACGACGCCGGCACCCACCACCATCGCCACCGTGCCGGTGGGTTATGCCGACGGCTACCATCGCGGCCTGTCCAATAAAGGCAGCATGCTGGTGGGCGGTTGCCGCGTGCCCATCGTGGGCCGCGTCTGCATGGATCTCACTATGATCGACGTGGGGCGCGTGCCCAATGTGCGAGTCGGCGACAAAGTGGTGCTCATCGGCCGCCAAGCCCATGAAACCATCGGCGCCGACGAAGTGGCCGCGCTCCTGGGCACCATCAATTACGAAGTGGTCGCGGCCCTGACGGAGTGGGTGGGGCGGGTATATGGGAGTACGGGGGCGGGTTTGAAACCCGCCCCTACTGCGCTACCGGAATGATCTGGATGGCGACGCGCCGGTTATGGGAACGGCCCTCAGGGGTGTCGTTGGAAGCGATAGGCTGAGATTCACCGCGGCCGGCGATGAGCATCCGGGCCGGCACCACTTTCTGGCTGGCCATGTATTCGGCCACGCTGCGGGCGCGGCCTTCCGACAATTGCTGGTTGTGGGCCTCGGAACCCACGTTGTCGGTATGGCCGACGATATCCACGGTGGTCTTGTTGTATTCGTTGAGCACGATGGCCACTGAATTGAGCACATCGTAGAAGCCGGCGTTGATGTCGGCCGAATTGGTTTCGAAGGTAACGTTGCCGGGCATATTCAGCATGATCTGATCGCCCGAGCGTGTGACGCTGACGCCTGAGTTTTGCAACCGCTGGCGCAGTTTGGCTTCCTGCACATCCATGTAGTAGCCGACGCCGCCGCCGGCCACGGCGCCGATGCCCGCGCCGATCAGCGCATTGCGTTGGCGGTGTTTGCTGTCGGCCGTGAGCAGACCGATGACCGCGCCGCTGGCCGCGCCGATCCCGCTGCCAATGGCCAGTTTGCTCACCTGCTTATCTTGAGTATAAGGGTTAACGGTGCTGCAGGCAGTGAAGAAGAACAGGACACACGTCAGTAGACTAAGATGCTTAATACTTTTTCTACCCATCGATTCCTCCGTCTCTCTTTGGTGAAGTTGAAAATTGAAGGCTGCCGCCAGTGCGTTCTTCTTCGGTCCGTGTGCTTCAGGTGATACCCGTCTTCTCCGGTCCGTAGCGTTCGGCCAAGTCTTGGTATTTCAAATCGCGGCCGCCGAAGATATCCAGAGCGCTGCCGGCCGTGAAGTCGATCCAGCCGCCCCCCAGGCGCTCGATGGTCCGGATATCTTCTTCCGAGTGGATGCCGCCGGCGTAAGTGACCGGAAGACCGGCCCACTGGCCCAGCAGCGTTACCAGGGGCAGTTCGATGCCCTGGCACTTGCCTTCGACATCCACGGCATGGATCAGATATTCGGAGCAGTAGGGGGCCAAACGGTCCAGCAATCGGGGGGTGATCCGCTCCTGGGTAAAGCTCTGCCAGCGGTTGGTGACGATGTAGTACTCCTCGCCTTTGCGGCGGCAGCTCAAATCCAATACCAGGCGGCCGGGTCCGATCCGTTGACTCAAGCGGGTCAGCCGTTCTTCGTCCACCGCGCCGTCGTGAAATACCCAGGAGGTCACAATCACCGCCGCCGCACCGGCATCGAGCCAGCCAGCGGCGTTCTCTATCGTCACACCGCCGCCCAGCTGCATGCCGCCGGGCCAGGCCGCCAAGGCCTCTGTGGCGGCCGCTTGGTTGCCGGGTCCCAATTGGATGATGTGGCCGCCGGTCAACCCATCTTGACGGTAGCGCTCGGCAAACCATTGGGCCGGTCGGCTGGCTTCGAAATTGGTCTGGACGGCATCGGGATCGCTGTCCGAGAGCGTTCCGCCCACAATTTGCTTGACCTTGCCTTGGTGCAGATCGATGCAGGGTCGAAATCGCATACTAAAATGGTTGCATCCTTTCCCAATTAGGCTTTAAATATAAGCTTGGCCGTCATAATGCATGGTTGGCGGGCGAAGCGCAAGGCCAATTTGCGGCCCGTCCGGGATGCCGGGGGCCGGGGAATGGCTCTGGGTAAGTGATCAATACTCAACCATCCCGAAAAAAAGCCGATAGTTCAAAAAGCGCTCAGATTGACGAAACCATCGATCGCATACCGGTATGAGGTGAACCCATGTCTGAAGAGATACCCACTCTCGATCTTGACGATGCGTTGAACCGGGCCTTGGGAGATGCGGCCTTCCTGAAAATGATGTTTGAAGAGTTCCAGCAAATGATCCCCGATATCATGGCCACGATGGTCAAGGCCATTCAAAAGGGAGATCTGGAGAGCCTCGGCAGGAGCGCCCACCAGCTCAAAGGCGCCGCGGCCAATTTGGGCGCCACGGCGGTGTCGGCCGCGGCCCTGACCCTGGAACGGATAGGCAAAAGCGGCAATCTCGATGGTGCCCAAGCCGCCTTCGAGCGGTTGAACTCCGCCCAAACAGCCTTGTTCCATCACATCCATCAGCTCGATTGGAGCACTTTGGGTGAACGGTAGGGCTGCGCGCATCGCACGTCCGAAGCTATCCTCAGGCTGCCTTGCATCTTCGCAAAAAGATGGCTATACCTCAAAGCACACACAATGGCCCGATCCAAACCGCTGGCGCCGCGGCGCCCCAAAGACAGGTGGAAACAATGAAAACGATCTT
>JBAQGR010000141.1:0-7554 GCA_049287895.1 Desulfatitalea sp. | reverse complement strand
CGATGGCCTGCTGCTGGTCGTGGCTGAGCAAGTCCCAGCCGCGCGTGCCCTGGGCGTGGCGCGTTTCGAAGATCCCCAGCATGATCTCGTTCACCCGTACTTCCGGGGCGCCCAGCCGGGCCCAGGTGTCGGTGAGCAGGCCGATGCCCCGGTTGGCGGCGGCGTAGCCTTCGTTGAAAAGCAAGCTGGCCGGACCGCTGCGGCCCACGATGGCCGCGATGGAAGAGAGGTTGACCACCAGGCCGTCCCCCGAACTCTTGAGATAAGGCAACGCCGCGGAAAAGACCCACTGCTTGGCCCGCAGGGTGGTGGCCATCTCCAGGTCCCACTGGTCGCGGATATACGCGCCGTGCACCACCGGCCAGCCGCCGCGTTCGATGTTGTTGATCAGGATATCCATCCGGCCGAAGCGCTCGATGATCCGGCCCACCAGCCCGTCGACAGC
Source organism: Desulfatitalea sp. (assembly GCA_049287895.1). Lineage (GTDB taxonomy): Bacteria > Desulfobacterota > Desulfobacteria > Desulfobacterales > Desulfosarcinaceae > Desulfatitalea. The sequence goes on along the minus strand of JBAQGR010000141.1, from coordinate 7,109 downwards.
CCCGGTGTCCAGCAGGTCGATATCGACAATGAGATGCTCCCGGTCGGTGTCGGCCGCCTCCCGCCGCAAACTCTCCACGCTCTCGGGCCAATCGTGATAAGTGTAGACCACCTTGGCCCCGGCCCGGGCCAGATCGATGCCCACGGCCTTGCCAATGCCCTTGACGCTGCCCAGCACCAGGGCCACTTTGCCTACGAGGTTCATGGAATGCAGCTCCTTGTTGGCCCAACACCATAATTTAAGCAGTCACCGTGATTTTGACGCCCAACCCATGCAGAACTTTTATAATGGTGTCGTAACGGGGTTTTGCACCTGGTGCGAGTGCCTTGTATAAGCTTTCGCGGCCCAACCCCGTGCTTTTTGCTATCGCTGCCATGCCGCGTGCCTTGGCAACATCGGATATTGCAGCCAAAAACACATCAGGATTTTCATCTTCTAGTGCCGCAGTCAGATATTCAGCAATGGTTTCTTCGCTATCCAAGTAATCCGCTGCATCAAATTTTGATAACTTTGCCATAACCTACTCCTTAAGCATTGCTGCTATAGCTTTAGCCTTCTTAATGTCTCGATTTTGAGACGACTTGTCGCCACCCAAATTGCCTAGCTCCGCCGACCGGATACGCGCGATTATCCGAGCTTTCCCTTTTACGTCACGCAGTTTGGAAAGCCACGTATCAAATTCGTCGGTTCGGATTGCAGTATACATTTCGTTATTGTATCCATATAGATACTATTTGGCAAGGGCTAACATTTCCCCCGGGCGCTGCCCGGCACCAGGGCCACTTTGCCTACGAGGTTCATGGAATGCAGCTCCTTCGCGTTCACCGCGCCTGATTCATGAAAAAGTCCCAGATAACATCGTTGGCGATAATCACCTGGGATGGTTTCTTCCCCAGTATCGCTTTGCCGCCCGGCCAGGAGTGGCCGCCCGTTTCCGTGACAATCAGCTCTATCCGCGCATCGTTTTGCTTCGAAGTATAGAGGTCGCCATACGCGCCCGGCACTCCGAGCACGCGGCGGGGCGTTTTTTCAGCTTTGTTCCGGACGATCCATCGGTTGATCGTATCGGCTACCGAGGTGAAGCTCGTCACTTTCGATTCATCCCGGAAAGCATCTTTGCCCGCGCCTCCGTTGAAGAGCACGTGGGTGTCGTCCCTGGCGTGGATATGCAGGACGGATATGGGGCGACACGGGTTGCAGCCTCTTGTATTATCCGTTCCTGCAACGGACGCGACCGCTTGGAAGATATCGGCCATCTCGCAGGCCAGCCGATGAACCAGCATGCCCCCATTGGACATGCCGGTTGCAAAAATCTTTCCGGCATCGATATGGACTTGACGTTCGATATCGGCAATTACTTGCCTTACAAACCCAACGTCATCGATATTCTCGTCACGGGCATAAGCGCAGCACTCGCCCGCATTCCAGGTCGCGAGATGCTGTCGCGGCAGGGGGCTTGAACCGTTGGGAAACGCGACGATGAATCCTTCCTGCTCCGACTTCTCCCGCCATCCGTAATCCGCCGCGGCCTGCTCCATGTGCCCACCGCCGCCGTGGAAGAAGAGGACGAGCGGCGTGGCCCGGGCGGCGCTATAGCTTGCCGGAATGTGAAGGAGGTATTTGCGGTTGTTCGCTATCTTGAGAGTATATTCGCCCGGACCCAGGCTGAAATCGGAAGAGATCCGGCCGGCCTCCGCCGCCCGCTCCTGAGCCCAGCCACTGCCGCACGGAACCGCCACGAGACAGAAAAACAGGAGGGCGATGATACGCGGCAAGACCGGGTCGCGTTGCAGACGTACGGCAGTTCCAGCATGGGTGAGCATCAGCGTATTCCTTAAAATTTTTCTTCGAGGTGTTTCTCAATGTAAACTACGCGCCGCCACCCCAACTGGAACTTGAGGTCGCAATTTGCGACTTCAAGTTTTCGAACTCTTCCTTGGTTCACTGGAACATGAAATCGTCAGGGAACTTTTCAATATTACGCCGGACTTGTTCATTAGCAGTAGATTGATGGCTGTGTCATTTCTCTCTTGTAAAATACTCTCTGATATTAAAATCGAAAAATCCCGAATCTCCTCCGTAAAGCCAATAAGTATCTTCATCGACAAAGTTAAGTGTTCTTACAGTCTCACCAAATATTGGGTCGTAATAAGAAATTACCACAACATCTTTATTGTTAAATATGATCTTATAATCAATTATTTTTTTAGAATCGTTCGTTTCAATTTCCTTGCTGCCCGTAATAATAGTATTGCTGGGTCGAAAGACCTCACATTTTCCAGGGCTCAAATAGGTAAGTTCCATACTGCCAAAGATCTGCGAAAATACACTTTTTTGTTTTTCGGTTAATTTGGCATGCTTCTCATTATATTCTGTTGTCAACCCAAGGTTTGAGCGCCACTTTCCAGATAGTCGATAATCTGTGACCCCGCACCCTGAAATAATGCCACCCATCAATAACAAAATTGTTATTCTGAAATAAAATAGTCTCTTCATAACATTGACAACCCATCCTTGTCGATATAGACTGCGGTATCTACCAACAATATTGAAAGGCGCATCATGCAAACTGCAAAATTATTCACCAACGGTCGAAGCCAAGCTGTAAGATTGCCGAAAGAGTTAAGATTTTCAGGAGACGATGTTTTTATAAAAAAAATTGGCAAGATGGTTGTCCTTTTGCCTAAAGATGACCCATGGTCTCCATTGGTTAAGAGCCTTGACCAGTTTACCGACGACTTTATGAATGACAGAGATCAACCCCCTCATGATTCACGTGAAAACTTATGATTAACTTCATGCTCGACACGAACACTTGCATCTATATCATTAAACAAAAGCCAGCTAAGGTTATCGAGCGTTTCATGCAAACAGATGTCTCGCAAATAGGCATTTCCTCCATAACACTGAGTGAACTTTTGTACGGGGTTTCAAAAAGCTCGAAACCTGAGCAGAACCAAATAGCCTTATCACAGTTTGTTGCACCGCTGGAAATAGTACCCTATGACGATGGAGCCGCTCAATATTATGGTGATCTTAGAGCTGGCATGGAAAGACAAGGCACCCCAATCGGCTCTCTGGATATGCTAATTGCCGCTCATGCCCTTTCTCTCGACTGCATCCTGATTACTAATAACGAAAAAGAATTTACTCGAATACTAAATCTAAAAATCGATAATTGGGTAACACAATGAAGCAAACATGGCTCCTATCTGGGATTCAAGGTAGAATGGTTAGGATAACAGCCAGTTTCACCGGGCGCGACGATCTATCAGCGATCCAGCGGGAACTGTTGTTAGGACATTTTATTTTGGTTGTCCCAACTTAGCAGTACTTCCTTTATGATGATATTTCGTATTGGACAGCCACGATGTGAGCACAAGTTCTTGCTCCCATGGGAGCTGTTTCCGTTTAGCGGTTTTTCTCGCTGAGATTGAATGTAAATTACCCGCATTACTTTGTTTATGTCAATGTAATTATGGTGATTTACGGATAAGCTCGTTGTCGCTTTTTATGGGTGGGATGCGATCGTAGACCCGGCGCCAGAGGTGAAGGGCGACCGCACGATGCGTTGGTCGCCGGCGATTTGGGTGTCCGCTGAGGTTGCTCCGGCCGTTCGGAGGGCGCAAAAGCTGTTGACTCGGCAGGCCCATATCTTTATAGTGGCGCAACTCTGGAAACCGAAGTTTCCAACGCATCGACGATAATCTTTATTGAATAACAAGCCACGAAGGCTGGTCCCATAACGGGGGACCCAACTTTCGTGGCTTTTTTATTGGCATTGGGAGCGAGGTTTGGCGATATGAAAAGGAGATTGTGAACGATGAGAAGAACCGTTTTAGTGCTGGCGAGTTTGGTATTGAGCTTGGGATTGGTCGGCCCCGCGTTGGCCCTGGATTCAACGGCCTCGGGCAAGACCGGCGGGGTGACAAGCCTCGAAGATCGCATCGAGAAGTTGGAGGAGGCCGTCGGCCGGAAGGTGGAAGGCGAGAAATGGTATGACCGCATCCAGATCAGCGGGCTGGTGGAGGTCGAGGCCGGTTATGGCGAAGTCGATTTTGAGGACTCGGCCCTGGAAGACGAAAAGAGCAGCGATGTGGACCTGGCCACGGTCGAGCTGGCGTTGGACGCCAAAATCCACGCCCAGGTGGAAGGGCATGTGTTGATCAAGTATGAGGAGGACGATCTGTTCGTGGACGAGGGTTTTATAACGCTGACCGGCCCCGACCGTTTTCCGGCCTACTTGATTGCCGGGCGGCAGTATGTGCCTTTCGGAAACTTCGACACCCACTTCGTCACCGATCCGAACACCTTGATCCTGGGCGAAACCAACGAAGGCGCCGCGGTGGTCGGCTACCGGTTTATGGACGAGATGCTCGAAGTATCGGCCGGCGCCTTCAATGGCGAGGCCCGGGAAGCGGGCGACGATGACGCCATCGACAGCTTCGTGGCCGCCATGGTGGCCAAACCCTTCGAAGGACTCAACCTGGGGGTTTCCTACATCTCCAACCTGGCCGGATCCAACAGCTTCAACGAAGAGGTGGTGGACCCGGAGAACCTCGATTCCCTGGTGGGCGGCTGGAGCGCCTTTGTTTCCTTCTCGTTTTTGGAGCGCTTCAAGCTGATCGCTGAATATGTCGGCGCGCTGGACAATTTCAGGGCCGGCGAGATCTATGGCGCCGCTGATGGCGCAGAACGCGAGCCGTCGGCCTGGAACGCGGAGTTTGGTGTGGCCGTGATCGAGAACGTGGAACTGGCCCTGCGCTACGGCGGATCGGACGACGGCGGTTTTGAATTCCTGCCCGAGACCCAGTACGGCGCCGTGGTCAACTGGGGCTTCTTCGACAACACCAACCTGGCCGTTGAATACCTGCACGGCGAGTTCGAAGAGGATTACCAGGAGACCGATACCATCACGGCCCAACTGGCCATTGCGTTTTAGTTTGTTTGACTTTAATGCCCAAACCATAGGAGGAAGCTATCATGCGTGCAATGCGTTTTATCGTTTCGGCTCTGTTTGTATCCGTGTTCGCCCTGGCGGCCGTTCCGGCATCGGCCCATTTCGGCACGGTCATCCCATCGGACGATATTGTCGGCCAGGAGGACGCCAAAAAGCTCAATATCCAAGTTAAGTTCATCCATCCCATGGAGATGCACTACATGGAGATGGCCAAGCCCAAGCAGTTCGGTGTGGTGCATGACGGGAAAAAGCAGGATTTGCTGGACGCGCTCAAAGCCGCCAAAAAGAAAGCCCCGGGCCAGAAAGAGGAGTTCACCTTCTGGAGCGCCGACTACCCGATCCGCAAACCGGGCGACTACACTTTCTATATTGAACCCACCCCGTACTGGGAGCCGGCCGAAGATGTGTTCATCATTCATTACACCAAGGTGTGCGTCAACGCCCTGGGATTGGAGCAGGGCTGGGACCAGCCGGTCGGCCTGGAGACCGAAATTGTGCCCATGACCCGGCCGTACGGTCTGTGGACCAATAATCTGTTCACCGGGCTGGTGCTGCTCAAAGGCAAGCCGGTGCCCTTTGCCGCGGTGGAGGTGGAATACCTCAACGAATCGCCCGGCAACAAAACCATCATTAAGGCGCCGGCAGACCCCTACGTGACCCAGGTGGTTAAGGCCGATGCCAACGGCGTTTTCAGCTACGCTATGCCCCGGGCCGGTTGGTGGGGATTTGCGGCCCTGAACGAGGCTGACTGGAAGATCAAACACGACAACGAGGAAAAAGGGGTCGAGATCGGTGCTGTTTACTGGGTACGCACGCGGGATATGAAATAAGGATGGTGTGGTTATGAAAGCAGGCAAGCTTTTTCTTCTTGCGGTATTTTTCGTCGCGCTGCTCGGCGGTACGGCCATGGCCCATAAAGTAAGCCTGTTCGCCTATGTCGAAGGGGGCAAGGTTTACACCGAGAGCTATTTTCCGGATGGCCGGCCGGTGGAAGGCGGCAAGGTGATGGTGTACGACAGCCAGAACAAGCTGCTGTTGGAAGGGGTGACCGACAAGCAGGGGTTGTTCAGCTTTGCCATCCCCAAGGTGGATGATTTAAACATTGTACTCGATGCCACCATGGGCCATAAGAACAGCTACAAGCTGAAGAAAGCCGAAGTGGAGGCCGGCAAATGAATCCTTATTTAAAAGGGCTCGCGGCGGGAGTCGTGTGGATCTGCCTGATGGGCGCGCCCGGTTCGCTCCTGGCGCAAGCCCCGCCTGAAGGGAACTGCCAGGAGATTGCGACGCTGCTGAAAGAAGAGAACAGCCAGTTGTCCGGCGAGCTGCGGCGCATCCAGCGCGAGATCGCCGCGTTGCGCGCCGATCTGGAAAAACCGGGCCTAAAAGATGTTTTTGCCGGCATCGGCTACATTCTCGGCCTGTTCGGCGCGGCCGCCTTTGTCGCCTCGCGCCGCAAGGAGTAGCGCATGCATATTTCCGACGGCGTACTGCCTATTTCCGTTACTATCGGCGGCTATGCGGCCAGCGCGGCCCTGGCCGCCTGGAGCGCTCGCCGCACGCGCAACGAAGAGTTGCCCAAGCTGGCGGTGATGACCGCGGCCTTCTTCGTTGCCTCGCTGATCCATGTGCCCTTCGGACCGACCAGCGTCCATCTGATCATCCCGGGGTTGACCGGTGCTTTACTAGGCCCCTCGGCCTTTCTCTCCATCGGCCTGGGCTTGCTGCTGCAAAGCCTGCTGTTTCAATTCGGCGGCTTGACGGCCCTGGGCGCCAATGCCTTGATGATGGGGCTGCCGGCCCTGGCGTGCGGCTGGTTTTTCCAAAGATTCAAGGGCAGCAGCCGCACCCGACAGAGCGTAATCGGCGGCGTGGCCGGCGCGGCGGGTACGGCCCTGGCCGCGATCATTCTGGCTGGGTTGCTGGCCAGCGGTGGCGAAGATTTTTTCGGCGTGGCCAAACTCGCCCTGGCGGCCCATGTACCGGTGATTCTCATCGAAGGTGCCGTGAGCGCCTTTACGGTCGGCTTTCTGGCCAAAGTAAAGCCGGCCCTGCTGCAACCATCCTATGTACGTCCAGCCAAGGCGGTTGATGGTTGAGGTGATCCCTATCGCGTTGCCGTTGTGGCAGCTGCCCATTCTGCTCCTTC
>JBAQGR010000140.1:0-8984 GCA_049287895.1 Desulfatitalea sp. | reverse complement strand
GGTCGCTGAGGGCATAGGCCGTGATCAGAATGACCCGTACCCGCGGATTGTTGGCTTTCATTTTGAGGAAACATTCGACGCCGTTCATGCCGGGCATCTTGATATCCATCAGGATCAAGGCATAGTCGGCGTTCTCTACCATAGCGACCGCGTCTTCGCCGCTGTGGGCCGTGTCCACGATGCAGCCCTCCGCCTCCAGGACGTCCTTGACACTGTCGATAAAGGCCACGTTGTCATCGACCAACAGGATTTTCTTTTCCATGGGGGGAGCTCCTTCAAACGGTTCTGATCTATATCCTGTTTGAATATGGTGCACTATCCCAGGCGGTCCCTGCGCTGGATGCTATTCCCCGGCGCCGGTCTTTGGTGTGACGACGACGACGCATGGTAGGGCGATGGTCACTTGGGTGCCTTCCCCGACTGCGCTCTTCAAGGATACGCTCCCTGCATGCTCGTTGACAATCTTTTTTACAATGGCCAATCCGATACCGGTGCCCCGGGCACGGGTCGTAAACAAAGGCTCGAAGGCGCGTTGGAGCGTTGCCGGGTCCATACCCACTCCGTTATCTGCGATAGAAATAATCACCTGATCGTGCACGTAGTGTGTTTTTACTATGATTTTGGGATGATAATCAACCCTCTCCCCAATCGCGGCCGGCGGCTTGGTTCGGACCGCCTGAATGGCGTTGTCCAGCACATTAATGACCACTCGGCGCATCTTCTCCTGATCGTGAGGCACCGCCGGCAGCGGCCTGGAAAGCTCCTGGGTGACTGTGATCCCTTGTGCTTCCTGGATCTGCTCGATCACCTGCGTCAGCCATGGGGTGATATCCTCCTTGACCATCGAAACGCTGCGGCCGCGGGTGTATTCCAGCAGATCGGCCACGATGGTATCGCAAAGCGCCACCTGCTCTTCGATGCGCCTAAAATGCTTATCGATTTTTTCGTCCCGATCCTTGACTTTGCGCTGCAAAAAAAAGTTGGACGAACGGATGACACCCAACGGATTGCGCAACTCGTGGCTCACCGTGGCCGTCAATTGGCCCAGCACCGCCAGCTTTTCGTTTTTGACCAGTTCGTTCTGGGTCGCCTCCAGGGCCTGGGTGCGTGTCCGGACCATCTCTTCCAGATGCTGTCGATACCGTTCCAGCTCCTGTTCGATTCGTTTGCGTTCGGTAATATCGACAGTCATGGAAAGCATGCAATCGTCACCGCGATAGCGGATGGGGGTGACCGACACCAGGCTCTCCAGGATCTGGCCGTTCTTGGCCCTAAACCGGATCTCCATGCCCTCCACTTGTCCTTTACTCCTTAAGGTCTCCATCATGCGTTCGCGATCGGCCGGGTTTTCGAACAGGTTCAGCTCCAGGGCAGTGTGGCCGATGGTTTCCGCCTCGCTATATCCGGTGCGGCGACAGTAGTATTGGTTGACGCGCACATAGCGGGAGTCCGAAAGGCGCGTGACCACGACGGTATAGGGGGCGGTGTCCAGGATCGACCGGTAGCCTTCCTCGCTCTCCTCGCGGGCTCTTTGAGCCTGTTTGAGTTCATCGATCTCCTTGGCCACCACCAGCAGGCACGGCTCGCCATTGTGCTGGATCACCCGGCAGGACCATAAATGATGCGTTATGGAGCCATCCTTGTTCTTTACCGGGACTTCGAAACCATTCACTTGATCGCTCTGTTTGAGGGCCGCGATCAATCGGGCGCGATCGGCCGGATCGGCATAGATATCCAAATCCGCGGAGGTGTGGCCGATGGTCTCCTCGGGCGTGAACCCGCTGCGCTGGTAGAAGGCGCTGTTGGCTTCGATGTAGGTGCCGTCGCTGAGGCGCGTCAGGCAGATGGTGTCGGGGGCCGCTTCGAGGATCGTGCGGTAGCGCTGCTCACTCTCGACCAATGCCTTTTGGGCCTCCTTGAGCGCATTGATTACCGTGGCGATTACCAGCACACACTCTTCGTTCTTGAATTGGATGATCCTGGCTGAAACCAGGTCGCTCAGAAGGTTGCCGTCCTTGGTCCGGAACACGATCTCCATGCCGTCCACCCGGCCGCGTTGGCGCAGCGCGGCCACGAGCCGCATGCGATCCTCAGGATCGGCAAAGAGGTTCAGATCCATGACGGTTCGGCCGATCACCTCGTCGCGGTCAAAACCGGTCTGCTGGCAAAAGGCTTCGTTGACATCCACGTAGCGCCCGGTCTTCACCTCGTTGATGGTGATGGTATCCGGGCAGAGGTCCATGACACCTCGATAGCTCTCCTCGCGCTCCCGCAAAGCTCTTTCCAACTGCAGCCGATCGGTGCGATCCCGGGAAATGCCGAAAAATCCAATAGGATCTCCCGACGGTCGGCGCACGAGGGAGATCGACATCTCGTGAATACGCAGGGTGCCGTCTTTTTGGACCAGTTCGCACTCGAAGATCTTGGCGGCCATGCCGGTTTTGAGGACTTGTTGGAATATCTCTTCTGTTTTGCGTGTGGTGTGCGGGGCGATGCACTGGCGGTAGTTCATCCCGAGCAGTTCACTTTCATCACGGCCCAGGTTCCGGCATGTGGCTGGGTTGACCAAGGTGAAGTTGCCGTCCAGATCGGTCTCGTAGTAGCCCTCTTCCAAATTTGTGAGAATAGTGCGGTACTTTTCCTCGTCCGGGGAGAGGCTCTTTTTTACTCCGATTGTCTGCCGGGCCGGTTTCCCTGAAGGTTTGGAGGTATGCGCGCGGCCGGTTCCCTTTTTCGAAGTGGTTTTGGCAGTCATCGGTTTCCTTCTCTGTGAATCGTCCCAAACCAAAGACGCAGGGGCACTTGGACGACGCGTCGGCTGCTGCAAGAAGGTGGTCAGCAAATGATCCTTTGAACCATTTCCAACGCTTGACGGTAAATGCGCGCGACTGCATGGAGCTTTATGGGGGATGGAGGCGTTGGCCTTTTGGATCTTTGCGAATAGTATGGCAAAAGGTGGCAAGCGTGTCAATGCGTTGTGTCAGAACGATACAATCCAAACCGGTGGGATGGTTAGATGGGGATGGAAGGACGGTGGGTATTCCGTGAGAATTACTCCGCCCCATGGCCTCGCGCGGCCAGGGGCGGGAGCGCTCGCGCAATAGTTCCTTGCGTACCCGGCAATCCCCCGCTGACGGGGACCCACGTTCGCGGACGAACCCAAACGCATCGGACCACTGCGCCGACGCGCCAGTGCGTTCATCGGAAATCGCCGCTTTCGGTTCTGGCGAAGAAGAATCACCAAATGGATATGGCGGCATAATGTGGAATCGGGATCAGGCAGAAGCGCGGGAGGAAGAGCGAAACAGGAAGAAAATGAAGAAGCGCAAGAGAAGTACTGGAATCAATCGCTGAGGATGGCGTTGATAAAGCAGCCGCCACCGCCACCGCCACCACCAGAAGCATCATTGTTGCTGGTGGTGTCGTCTAAAGCGCCGTTCGATGGGTTGCCTGTATTATCGGCTGAAAGGTAAACCTCGTTTGAATCGCCGCTTTCGTTGCCTTCGGTGTCAAGAGCTCTCACGACGAAGTAATAGGATTCATACTCGTCGAACCCCTGAACAGTACATTGGGTATCCGTGCCTTCCCACTCCGGCTGGCTGTAACTGTACGATTCGCCCTCTTCGCGTGCATATATACGGTACCCGGCTAAATTCTCCTCCGTATTCGGGTCCCAGGCTAAGGTTACATCCATGGCGATCCCCAGGCAAGGATACAATAAAAGAAGTAGTAGTATAATGGGTATCGATTTCTTCTTCAAAATATATTGACCTCCTTTTTCTTTGGCATTCATATGTTAGAATTGGTAACAACTTTAGCACACCTGTTGTATCTATCTTCTTGTAGCTTCCTGCAAGGTGAATGCCAAAATATATAAGTGGGCAAAGGGGCATGGCTGGGCGGCCTAACGCACTTTTATTACAGCGCATCCTCTCGAAAGCAGTATTGCATTGAGCGGAACTGGAGGTGCGTCAGATAACCGGCACGTAACTTGAGGAGGAGATGGTTACGATATCGTACCTAAGCCGGCACGGCCGGAGATGAAGGTGGAAGTGTTCTGTGTGCTTTTGTGGGGTTCCGGAAAACAGAAGTAATAGCGTTAGCGGTTTAGACTCTTTAAATAAATCATCCACATTTTTGCGTCAGGGATGGATTTAAAAAATGAGTGGTGTTTGGATGCATGTGGGGTGGGCCGCTATCAATCGCCGAAGAGGGTACGGATAAAGCAACCTCCGGACCCACCTCCCCCACCCCCGCCAGCGCCGTCGTCGTCGCCCAAACTGCTGTTGACTTCAGTGCCGCTCGGGTTCCAATACACCTGATTGGAGTCGCCGCTCTCGTTGCCTTGGTCGTCGATGGCCCGTAGGACGAAATAATAGGCTTCATATTCGTCAAAACCAGAAACGGTACATTGGGTATCTTCGCCTTGCCATTCGGCATGGGCGTAGTTGTATGATTCGCCCGCTTCGCGGGCATACAATCGATATCCGGCGGTGGAACTCTCGGTGTTTGGGTCCCAGGCCAGGGTTACATCCGCGGTCCATCCAATGACGGGGTAAAATAGCAGGACGCAAAGGAGTGTGAACACCGATTTGATTTTAATGTTCATTAGCCTTCCTGAGTATCAATTCAAATCAAAACTCGAATCATGATTCGGTACAATTGCCATCGAGAGTGTTTTGGAGCTTTTGAGCTTTTGAATCTAAAAGCAATTTGGATGCCATACGTGCGAGACCTATTTGTGTTTCTGCATAATCATGTAACTATTCATTATAATACAAAATATATCTATCGAAGGCGGGTTCGCTCGGCGGCGCGATGGACAATATTCGCCGTCCGGAACGCAATTTTGGGGCGTTAGCTGACACTTTTCGTAACCGGATGGGGTCGGCGAGTAGGTGCCTACAGGGTTCAAAAGGCACTGAATTTGAAGCAGTCTGGGTCGTTCGAGCCTGATGAGCGGCGGAGATGAACACAGCACCTAAAGGTTTGATGGCTCAAGGCCGAAATAGAGCATGGACGAGGCTTGCGCCGATGAGCCGTGACCTATATTCCAAACTTATTAAATTAATAGGAAATACATAACATGCATGCCGTAAAGAAAACCAAGATCATCGCTACCATTTCCAACGGCCAATGCGCTCCTGATTTTCTCAAGGTGCTGCACGATGCCGGCATGGATGTGGTGCGCATGAATACCGCTCATCAGACACCCCAAGAGGCTTTGGCGGTGGTCCAAAATGTGCGCGCGGTGTCGGACCGCATCGCCATCATGGTCGATACCAAGGGGCCCGAAATCCGTACCACCCCCACCAAAGAGGATATTTTCGTGAAAACCGGCGACACCATCTGCGTGCGCGGCGCCAAGGACGAGTTGTCCTGCCGTGAGTGCATCTGCGTGAACTACAACGGGCTGGTGGAGGACTTGAAGGTCGATGACCGGCTGCTCATCGACGACGGAGATGTGGCGTTGAGGGTGGTAGCCAAGGATGAAGGGCAAGGGCGCCTGCAATGCGAAGTTCTGAACGCTGGCCAGATTCGGGGCCGCAAGGGGGTCAATATCCCCAACGCCCACATTCGGCTGCCTTCGGTCAGCGAAAAGGATGAGGCCTTTATCCGCTTTGCCGCCGATCAGGAGGTGGATTTCATTGCCCACTCGTTTGTGCGCAACAAGGAGGATGTGCTGGCGGTCCAGAAAATTCTCGATGAGCTTCGCAGCCCCATCAAGATCATCGCCAAGATCGAAAACCAGGAGGGGGTGGACCATATCGACGAGATATTGGATCACGCCTATGCGGTGATGGTGGCGCGTGGCGACTTGGCGGTGGAGATTCCGGCCGAGCGTATTCCTTTGATCCAGAAGCGGCTGGTCAGAAAATGTATCGAACGGCGCAAGCCGGTGATCATCGCCACCCAGATGCTCCAATCGATGATCCACTCCCCCCGGCCGACCCGTGCCGAAGTGTCGGACGTGGGCAACGCCTGCCTGGACGGCACCGATGCCATCATGCTCTCCGGTGAAACCGCCTCCGGCCAATATCCGCTGGAAGCGGTCCAGGTGATGACGCGCGTGGCCCTGGAGATCGAAGCGGGCCACGATACGTTCAACAACATCCCCTACGAGGCAGACAACAGCGTCACCAGCTATCTGGCCAAGGCGGCGGTCAAAGCCTCGATGCGTTTGAAAACCGAAGCGCTGGTGGCCGATACCATCAGCGGCCGCACCATCCGCAGCCTTTCGGCGTACCGGGGAAAAAATCCGATCTATGCCCAGTGCTACAGCCCGAAGGTGGTGCGCGAATTGGCGCTCTCCTACGGCGTGGTGGCCCACCACATCCAGCAGGATATGAGTTCCCATGAATTTTTGCGAACCGCATTGAATCGACTGATCGCCGAGGGCTACTTTGCTGAAGAGAGTTTGATCACCGTACTGGCCGGCCATTTCGGCTCCGATTTCGGCGCCTCTTATATCGAGATCAGCTCGGCCCAAAACATGCTGCGAAGGAACTGATTTCTTCGCCTTTTGCGTGATCCATGAAGCTGTATGAACGGGACGATTATCGTAACTCATTTTTTGACGGTATGTGCACCAATGTCTTTATCACGCTTACCAACGGCGTTTTTCTGACCGGCTTTGCGCTCTATCTGGGGATGGGCTAATGGATGATCGGAGTGATGGCGGCCATACCGAGCATGGGCGCTCTGTTTCAGTTGCCCGGTTCCTATTATATATGCAAGAAGGGCGGCCGCAAAACCATTGCCGCCCGGGCCGCGGCTTTGGCCCGTATCATGTGGCTGCCCATCCTGATTGTGGGGCTTTGGTCGCCGTGCGGCAATTCCGGTCAAATCGCGCTGGTGCTGATCCTTTTCTTCGTATCACACGCCTTCGCCGCCGTCAGTTATGTGGCCTGGTTGGCCTGGACCTCGGATCTGGTTCCCGACGAGATGCGCGGCGCCTTTTTCGGAACGCGCAATATGATCTGCGGAGCCGCCGGCATCGCCACGGTCCTGATTTTTGGGAATCTGGTGGATGTTTTCAAAAGCCACCCCAACGGCGCAGCATTGGCTGTGGGGGTTCCCTTTTTTTGCGCCATCGTTTTCGGGTTGATCAGCGTGCGCTATCTGAGCCGCGTCTCGGACAGCGTCGCCCCGCCCCTTGGTGGGCAGAATATCTTGCACGAGTGGGTCAAACCTTTCAGGGAGGCCAATTTCCGGAACTTTTTGCTCTTTACTCTATCGTGGAACTTTTCAGTCTATCTATCGGCGCCGTTTTTCGCCCTCTACTTTCTCAGGGAATTAAATTACAGCTATGGATTCGTCGCCCTGTTGACCACCATCGGTTCGGTGGTGGACTTGTTGGGCATGAAGTTTTGGGGTGCGGTTTCAGATCGCATCAAAAACAGGGCGGTTATCCAGGTGGCCGGTTGGGGAGTGGTCCTGCTGCCCTCGTTGTGGGTGCTGGTAAGGCCCCACGATTTGCTGCTGCCGGTTGCGATGCAGATCCTCGGCGGCGGCTTTTGGGCGGGCGTCAATTTGTGCATGCACAATATGGTCCTCAGAATATCGCCCCAGGAAGGCCGGGTATGGTTTATATCCGCGTACAGCATCACCGCGGGAGTGGGCGCGGCCGTGGCTCCGATCATCGCCGGAGCGTTTTTAAGCGTGCTGCCCGGTCGATTGCCTGGAGCAGGCGCCGGGGGGATCATGCCGCTGCACTATATTTTCATTGCCTCCACCGTATTGCGTGTGGTGAGTCTGCTCGTGTTCCGACGGGTGCATGAGCCCCAGGAAACCTCTGCGCGCCATTTGTTTGCCCTCCTGGGCCGCATCGGCCGGCCCATTATCGCCGGACCATTGCGGCCACTGATGGAGACCATCAACACCCCTCCCACCGCCGGCAAAATGGTTCGGCTGCCCAAACACCCCGCGGTGCGTCAATCGTTGTAATTTTTAGTTCTTCCCTGCGGTCAATCCCAAATAATTCGGAAGAGGCGCAGGCATTCCTCCAAAGAAAAACCGGTTTTGGATTAACTCTCGATTGGTTTTACTCGACCACTAACCGCCGGATTCCTGAAATCAGAACATTGAAACTGTGGGATCGATTGCCTTGAAGTTTCAGATGGGGAGAAATTGCTCGCGAACCTGCTATCTTTTGGTAGAGATTTCGCGTCAAGCGGACAAGCTCTTCAGAAGGATTGGCGAGCCGGTCCGGTGTCCTGTATTTTTTGTTGTTTTGCTTTCCCGCGAGCGATGAAAGCGCCAGTCCATTTTCAACGGCGGCCAGATCGCCCAGATAGAAACTTTCCAACTCACGGCACGCGATCCGTATCAAAACAGGGCTGCGGCCGGCCCGGCGGCAATGATCTACCAGTGTGGATTTGACCGCAATACAATCAGCCGCGTCTTGATCTCGCAACACAACAAAAACAGAATCAGGCACTTGCCAGCCACGCAGCTTTTTTATCAAGTTTTTCTCCAGATCTTGTTTTCCTTGAAAGACGAGATAACGGACCTGAACTTGTTCGGGTAGTAAACGGGGCAGAATACCTTCCAGCATCTCCTTGGCCGACGGTTCTTCCAGAAAAAACACAACCGTTTTCATTTTGGATCGGCCCCTTCGAAGAAGCCCTGTTCCCAAAGGTATCCGAGCTGGTCACCATCATTCATGTAGGCGACCAATTGGGGGTCCTCCTTGGCTCGCCGGACTTGCGTATAGCCATCTTTTTTAACCAACCAGAATACTTCGTCTATTCGGGCGGCATTTAGAAAATCCGGCGAATGGGTCGAGACAAAGACCTGCCCGCCGCGGATCGCATAGGATCGAAATTCTTCGGATAGCTCCCAGAGCAGCTTGGGGTAAAGCTGATTTTCAGGTTCTTCCACGCACAAGAGCGGATGGGGCTCGGGATCATAAAGCAACGTAAGATAAGCAAACATTTTTATGGTTCCGTCCGACACATATTTATCAATGAATGGGTCTTTGA
>JBAQGR010000139.1:0-1718 GCA_049287895.1 Desulfatitalea sp. | reverse complement strand
GTTCAAGGAGGCCAAGCTCTTCGATGCCGCCGGCGGCCACCAGCGGCTCATGGATCAAATCCAGGAGGCCCACGCGAGCGATCAACTGGAGCGGGCCGCCAAAATGCTTCTCAACCTGTGCGCCCGTATGGGATTGGATCTTTTTTCGGCTGGGCCGGCGGCGCACATCCCCGCGGAGATGCAACCCCTGCAAAACGCCCTGGGGGAAGAGAGCCTCTCCCAATTGATCGACCATTGCCGGACCCAGGGGTGGAGCGCCGCCGCGGCCGACGACCCCATCCAGGCGTTGATCCTGGCCATCGAAAAAGGGTTCCCGGACCGGCACTTCCTGGTGATCACCACCAGCGCCAAAGTCCCCAAGAACCGCAAATTCTACAAGGTACTCCAATCCCATGGAGTCATCATCGACTGCAATGTGCCTCTGGGCGAACGGCGGGCCGATAAGATGGCCCAGGAAGCGGTGCTCAAGCAGATTTGGGAAAGCCGGCTCCAGGCAGCCGGCAAGCGCATGCCGCCCGCGCTTTTTGCCCAGCTGTGCCAATTGACCGGGTTCGATCCCGCCACCTTCCGGGACAACATCGACAAGCTGATCGATTACACCGGCCCGCGCAAGGAGATTACCGGCGCGGATATGGAGGCCGTGCTCAGCCGCACCAAAAGCGATCCGATCTACGAATTGACCAATGCCATGGCCGATCGCAATGTGGTCTCCGCCCTTTTCTTCTTGAACACTTTGCTCAAGGCCGATTGGCATCCGTTGCAGATTCTCTCCGCCCTGGCCAACCAGCTACGTAAACTGCTGGTGGCCAAGGATTTCACGCTGAGTGAACACGGCCGCGTCTGGCGCGCCGGTATGGCCTATCCCCAATTTCAGGCAATGGTACTGCCGGCCATCCAAGCCTTCGATACACTGATCGCTGCACAGGCCCATGCCTGGCAGGCGCAGGCATCCCAGCCCGAAGAGTCCAAAGGGGCAACAGGGAGTAAACGCGATAGTTTCGATCTGGCCCTTGCATCCAACCCCGGCAACGCGTATCCTATCTACCAAACCTTGCTCAAGTCCGATAACTATGGATATAAAGAGCTGGTAAGCGCCATGGCCCAACTCAGCGGGACGGACCTCCGGCTCAAATCGTCGGGCCAGGATGCCACCCTGCTCATGAAAAATGCGATCATGACCATTTGCGGCCCGCGAGGGAAAGCCGTAAAAGGGTAGTGTTTGACCTGAAGTGTTCAGGAACATCCGTTGAAGGAACCATTTGCAATGCCCCTTCCCAAAACCAAGATCGTGTGCACCATCGGTCCGGCCAGCAATTCGGCCGAGGTGCTCTTCGCCCTCGTCGAAAACGGCATGAGCGTGGCGAGACTCAATTTTTCCCACGGCACACACCAAGAACATGCCCAAATGATCGAGCGGATACGCAATGCTTCCGAAAAAGCGGGACGGCCGGTGGCGATTCTGCAGGATCTGTGCGGCCCCAAAATCCGGGTGGGCGAGATCCCCGGCGCCGGGATCCCGCTCGTTTCCGGTCAGCACTTGATTCTCACTAACCAACCCGGTCCGGCCCGGGAAAATCGCGTGCCGGTGAGCTACGGCGATCTGCCTTCCCAGGTCAAGGCCGGCGACCGTATCATGCTGGCCGACGGTCTGATGGAGATGATCGTCGAACAGACCTCGGCCACGGAGATCGTTTGCAAGGTGATCACCGGCGGCGTGC
>JBAQGR010000138.1:0-3314 GCA_049287895.1 Desulfatitalea sp. | reverse complement strand
CCCTTGCCAAAATTACGAACATATCCCGAGAAATCATCCAGATCGGCGCGCAAGTCGCAAGCGGTTCGACTGTACATCCGTCGATCGCTTTTAAACATAGCATTGACCATCTGTTGCCCCCTTTCATTGAATCGGTTGTAAAAAAGAATCGAATGGATCAGGAGCGCAACATCCAGTCGATCGGCCGCCGAGGCCTTACCCGGCACCGCAACACTTCATTGCAAGAATCAGGCCGCTTATTCAAATTTCCATCGGATTGTAATATTGAGAAAAATTATAGATGATCCCAAGAGGCGTTGGATATTTGACGTTCCGATAGGCAAAATGCAATTTCATATGTTGCATATTGCAAACCATCAAATGCGCATTGGGCCGCCTTCTCGGTCGCTAGAAGTAGCGCCGGGCGCCTTTATAGCGGTTCTTGAAGTAGCCGTTGGATAAAGAGGAGACGCGGACGGCGCGATCCCGCGTGGCGGCGTGGATAAATTGACCCTGGCCGCTGTAGATGCCCACGTGGGATATACGCGGACTCCGTCCGGTGGCAAAAAACACCAGGTCGCCGGATTGCAGTGCATCGCGGGCCACGGGTTTGCCGCTGTTGAACTGATCCGCGGCGCTACGGGGCAGCTCCAGGCCGTTAAGACGAAAAACCGTCATGGTCAGGCCACTACAATCAAAACCCTCCTGTTGCGACGCCTTGCCATAGCGGTAGGGCTTGCCGAGAAACCGGTGGGCAGTGGAAACAATGCTCTCCTGGAAGGAGCCGGGCAAATTCGGTTGGGAGCCCAGTGGCGCGGGCTGGACTATGTAGAACTCCTGGATCAGCCCCATGGCCCGCAATGCCAGTGCTCGTTGTTGAGCCTCGGGCAATGTTTCGAACCGTTCGAAGCGCACCTTATACATCCCGTCTCTATCGATGAAGTAATAGGCGTCCACCCCGGCGGCCTGCAACCGCTCCGCAAATGCCGCGGCACGTCCAAATTCGGAAAAAGCACCCACCTGAATGGTAAAGGCAATGTTCGGTGACCCAGGTGACAAGGCTGAGCCCTGGGATACGGGGGCGGCCTCTGGAGGAGCCGGCGCCGGTATGGGGGGTTGCGGCTGTAACAGTGGCTCTTTCGGAGCACCGCAGGCTGATAGCCCGAAGAGGGCGATCCACATCGCCAACAGCAGCCAGACGCGTACAGGAGTTTTGCCTGGCGCACGTGAGTCCATGGACAAACCTTACATGCACCCGGCGCAAAATTCAACCCCTGGCAGTAGCGGTTCACCGGCAGGCCAACGGATCTTTCATAAAATCGGCACCAGCTTCAGGGGGCCGCTTTACCAGCAGAACACTGGCGGCCGTACGCGCCATGATCTGCATCGGCAAACTGCCCAGCATGCGGCGATAGATATCGTGCCGCAGGCTGGCCCCCATCACGATGACGGAGTCATGGCCGGCTGCCGTGAGAATCTCCTCAGCCGGCACAGTGCCCGCTTTCATCACGATGGCGCCCTGCTTGCCGCAGGCGGCCAGCCAGTCACGGGCATGCTGCAGACACTCCTGGGCCTCTTTGATGCTTTGGGCGTCCATGCTCGGTTCCTGGACGCACATCAGATCCACCGGCGGTCCGATGGCCGGCAGCAGCTGCCGCAACAGGGGAAACTGCCGCCGGGCGGCCACCGAGCCGTCGGCGCACACCAGATAGCGGCTCGCTGGCCCGCCGCCCCGCACCACCAGCAGCGAGGTGTTCAGATCGAGGGCCAATTTACGGGTAGTGTCACCCCGGACGATTCGCCCCAACTTGCCGTGCCGGGGCGGAGCGACGACCAGCAGGTCGTATGCGTGTTCATCCACCTCCCGGTTGAGGGTTTCGACAAACGGCCCGAACGATTCGTAAAAGGGGATGCGTGCGCCATCCGGCCCTTTGCAGACGAACATGTGGCCCTTGGGCATGTCGCGGAGGGTGATGCCCAGGGGCCGATCCAGAACCGCTTCGGCCGCCAGAATGGCCAGGGCATCGATCAAAATCCGCGGGCCCTTGGGCAGCGCAGCGGCCTGGGACAAGGGAATTTCCCTGCCCACCGGCGGCGGTTCCTCGGCCGCGTGGGTGCCGGAGCGCACTGTGATGACCGCCAGCTCGGCCTCCAGGCAGCGCTTCTTGAGTTCCGCCGCAAAGTGCAGGGCGCTGTAAGTGGCCGGCGTTCCATCCGTATAGACCAGAATCTTCAGCATTGAATCGATCGTTCCTTCGATATGGCGTTCTATTCGTTTCAGCCCACGTCGCCGCTATCCAATGCCGGCTCCTGGGTAACCCTTTGGGGCAAAGGGCATACCCGCGGTTGAACACCCGGACCGAAAATCTCCCAGTTGCCCTTTTTGAGCTCCGGGCACTCCTTAAAAACCACCAGCGGGCAGGCGGCGCACACAGCCGCGCAGAAGCTTTCGCGCATGGCCTGGCGAATGGCCCCACCGGTGCTGGTGTGGATGTGGGTCTCACCCACCTCTTTTAAAAATCCAGAATTTTTGAGCACCTCGAAGGCGCGATGATTGAGCCCCGAAAAATAGAGCCCGCCGCCACGCCGGCGCAGCTCTTCGAGCAGTGTCTCGAGGATGTGGACGCCGCTGGCATCCAGCGTATTGACCTTGTGCATGCGGATCAGCAGATTGGCCGTATCCGGGTGGCTGCGCAAACGGCGCTGCAGGTCGTCGCTCACAAAGGCGGTCGATCCGAAGAAGATCGACCCCTCCACATGGACGATATCCATCTGGCAACAGGTTTCACCGTAAGCCGAGCCGACCATTTTGCCGCTGTTCAGATCGGGCACCATGGAGTGGATGCGCGGATGGGAGATGGTGGCCAAATGCAGCCCGATGGATAAGAGCACGCCCACGTAAATGGCGAACTCGATTCTTAAGAACAAGGTGCAACCAAAGGTAACCGCCAGCACGGCGGCATCGGCCTGGGTGCTCTTGATGGTGCGCACGATATCCTTGACGCGGATCATATCCCAGGCGACCACGATCAGCACACCGGCCAGGGCGGAGATGGGCAGCTTTGCCGCCAGGGGGGCGGCCAGCAAAATTGTAACAGCCACGGCCACGCCGGAGATGATGCCGCTCAGCGGCGTTTTAGCGCCGGAACGGAAGTTGACCGCCGAACGCGTGAATGAACCGCTGCCTGGATAGCCGCTGAACAAGGCGGCGGCCACATTGGCCAACCCCTGACCAATGAACTCCTGGTTGACGTTCAACCGCTGGCGCGTCTGATCAGCGATGGATTTGGCGATGGACATGGCTTCCACGAGGCCCAGAATGGCGATGGCCAAGG
>JBAQGR010000137.1:0-8358 GCA_049287895.1 Desulfatitalea sp. | reverse complement strand
GAAGGGCTCCTTCCGGATCGATGGACACGACGGGAGCTGGCATGGGCAACGGGTGGCGCAGGTGGAGTTGGCGGGCCGTCTGGCCGACCAGACGCTCCATCTGGATCGTCTGGTCATGGCCGTGGTTCCCGGTGAGCAACTGGAGGGCAGCGGTTGGTATGCCTTTGACCAGCGTTTTGAGGCCGAACTGCGCCTCGGGAACCTGGCGCTGCGGCACCTGGAGGTGTTGCAAAAAGCCTATCCCATCGATGGCCGCCTCGATCTGGAACTATCGGCCCACGGCAGCCTGGCCCATCCCCAGGCCACCGGCCGGGTGCTGATCCGCAAGCCCTTGATCGATGGGAAGCCTTGGGGAAACCCCTGGGACGATTTCACCATCGACGCTCAGCTGCTTGGTCAGCAGCTCAGCGTGGCCGCCGATCTGACCTTTCAACTGAACGGTAGTGGACACCTGGGCAGCGGCGATTTCGATCTCGCCGCGCGTTTCGACAAAACCGACCTGGCTCCCTATCTGGCCCTCTGGCTCGACGACCAATGGACGGGCCGCTTGTCCGGTGCGCTTAAGGCCGCCGGCAACTGGAATGCCCTTTCCAAAATCAAGGCCGATGTTTCGCTCTCTGACACTACACTGCTCTACCAAAAGACGGATTTGCTCTCTATTGAGCGGTTGGAGGCCCGTTGGGCCAACGGCATCGTCCAACTGCCCGGCACACGGCTGAAGTTGTTGCAAGACGGTTATCTCACGGTAGCGGCCAGTGGAGATATCCATAAGGATGCAACGGCCACGGTCCAGGGGCGCTTGCCTTTGGCCGTACTGGCGCCCTTCACCGATGCCATCGAGCGGGCCAGCGGCGAGTTGGTGATAGATATGCGCGCCCAAGGCCCGTGGGACGACGTCCAGTGGAGCGCGGATCTGGTGCCGGTAAATGCTGGTTGCATTTTAACCGATGTGAATCAAGCGGTGCATGACCTGAACGGGCGTGTGCGGTTGAGCCCGAAACAGGTGAACATCGAAGCGTTGTCGGGGATGCTCGACGAGGGGCGGTTCACACTGAACGGTCAGGTTCAGCTGGCCGCTTGGCAGCCGACCCAGTTCGGTCTGACCTTTAGCGCCCAGGCGTTGCCGCTGCATTGGCCCGACGCCATGGACTTAAAGGTGGGGGCTGATCTTAGCCTCAAAGGGGACATCCGCAGTGCGTTGCTGGACGGGCAATTGGTGATACTGGAAGGCGCTTACTATAAAAACCTGCGCTACAACCTGCTCTCCACCTTTAAACCCCAGCGCGCCCAGGCGGTGCCGAACATGGCGCCCCCCCCGAAGTGGATGACAGCCATCGGCCTGAACGTCACCGTGACCCACCGCTACCCCTTTTTGGTGGACAATAATATGGCTCGGCTGGAGATTGCGCCCGATTTGAAGATTACCGGTACACTGGCCAATCCGCTGGTCAACGGCCGTACGAATGTCAGCTCCGGTGAAGTACTTTTCCAGGGCAAATCCTTCGAGGTCAAGCGGGGGGTGATCGATTTCCTGAATCCCTATCGCATCGAACCGACCCTGGACATCCTGGCCGAGACTCAGGTACGCCAATGGCGGATCACCTTGTCGGTTACGGGCACACCGGACAACCTGTTAGTTAAGTTGGGCTCCGATCCCCACGAGTCCGATGCCAACATCCTCTCGCTGATCCTGTTGGGCAAAACCAGCAGTGAGTATTCCCAGAACACCGGTCAGCAGACCAGCGGTTCCCAACAGATGATGGCATCACTTTTGGCGTCGACATTGGGTGATAATATCAAAAAAGAGACCGGGGTCGATATTTTCGCGATGGAAACCGGAGCAGTGAACGAGACGGACAGCAGCGACCGTGTTCAACTGACCGTGGGCAAGAACTTGACCCCACGGTTGACGGTCAAGTATGAGCTGGAATCCAATAACGAACAGCGCGTCCAGCGGACCATCTCCGAGTACCGTTTGTTGGAGCGCATCCTGGCAAGCGGCTTTCAGGATACAGCCGGCAACTATGGCGGTGAATTGATGTTTCGAGTCGAGTTCAGGTAATATGCGATTTGGTTTCAAAATAGATCAGCACTTGATCTGCATACTCATTGTGCTGTGTTTGGCGACGCAGGCCTTGACCGCCCATGCCGATGAGGCTGCGTGGGATGGCCTGCCGGCAGTGGTCACCGAGGTTAAAATAAAGGTTGAGGATGTCCAGCCCAACGGTTTTAACTGGGAGGGGCTGGCCCGCAGCTTGATCCGCCTGAAGCAGGGCGACACCCTGACCGTTGAACGATTGGAGCGTGCAAAACAGGACTTGGCGCCCATCGGCAGTGTCAAGGCCGAGGCGCTGGCCCGACCCCAAGGGGTAGCGCTCATTTTTACCTTCCGGCCGTATAAGAGAATCAAATCCATCACGATCCGCGGTGCTTACCCCTTATTCCAAAAGGATGTGCGCAACGCCATGGCCATCGCGGTGGGCGACATTTTTCTCGATTCCAAAATGGGCGAACAAGAGGAGTTGGTGGCCCAACGCTATCGCAACGAAGGATATGTCGACCCCAAGGTTCGGATCGAGTGGACGCAGGATACGCAGGACGGACATTACTATTTGCGGGTGGCCATCCAAAAAGGGGAGCCCTTCTTCCTGGAAAAGGTGCGCTTGCACGGGAATCGGGCCATTGCGGAGGCCTCCATTCTCGGCCGGATGCAAACGTGGCGCAAGGCAGCCTTCCGGTTCGGCGCCGGCCGGTTCGTGAGCCAACTGCTCAAAGAGGACGTTCGGCGTCTGACCGAGTTCTATCGCCAGGAGGGATTCGCCGATGTGGTGATCACTTCCGCGGAGAGCCGCGATCCCGTAACCCACGGTGTTGTTTGCGACCTGACCATCGAGGAGGGTCCCCGGTACACCATCGCGATCGAGGGCAACCACTTCTTTTCCAATTTCCGCTTGCGCAAAGAGCTGGTGCTCTTCAAGGTCGGCAATCTGGGTGGCATCGGTTTAAGGCGCTCCATTCAGAATATTCGGCGACGCTATTTGCGGGACGGATTCGTCGCTGTCAAGGTGCGCTCGCGGGAAACATCCCGGACCGAGGCCGATCAGGAGCAGCGCGCGATCGTCATTGAGATCGACGAGGGCGCGCGTCACCTGGTTACGGCGGTCTCCTTCCAGGGAAATACCCATTTTGAAACCAAAGTCCTGCAAAAGCAGATGTTGACCCGGCCCTCCCGCCTGTGGCGGCGTAGCCCCTATGTAGTCGATACCCTCCAGGAGGATATGGTCGCGATACGGGCGCAGTATCAGAACGATGGCTATTTGAATGCCCAGGTGGCCGAAAACGCCGAGATCGATCCGCAACAGCATACCGTGCAGGTCACAATCACTATCGATGAGGGGGCGCCGACACGGGTGGCCGGCGTTGCCCTGGCCAGTGAAGTATCACTGCCGCGGGACCCGCTCGATGCGGCGCTCGAACTGAAGCCAGGTACCCCCTATGCGCCTTTCAAGCTTCAGAACGATGAAAACCGCATCAGCGCGTACATTGCCGCAATGGGCTATCCCCATGTGCAGGTCAAGGGCACGGAGGCGCTGACCACGGATCTGACCCAAGCCGATATCGCTTACCACATCGAACCCGGTCCTGCCGTGCAAACAGGGGAGATTTTCTTCCTGGGCAATTTCCGGACCCGCGAGCGATTCATGCGCCGTGAGGTGGATCTGGCTCCCGGCGAGCCGTTTGCCCTACAAGAGGTGATCGACGCCCAGCGCAATCTGCGCGACCTGAACATTTTCGACTCAGTGCAAGTAGTTCCCGTGGGGTTGAAGGAAAAGGAACCGGTCGTCGATCTGCTGGTGAAGGCTGTGGAGAAACCACCTTACTACTTCGAGTTGGGCGGTGGCTACAAGACCGATACGGGGATTTTCGGACGCACCAAAATCGGCGATCACAATTTTGTGGGGACAGGCAAAGATGTCGCCCTGAGCGGTGAGATGAGCGAAGTGGGCTATCGCTGGGATACCGGTATCAGCGAACCCCGCTTTTTAGGCCAGCCGATCAGGGCCAGAGCCGGCGTCTACCTTGAGCGCAGCGAACCCTTCAACCAGGATTTCGGTACTGACACCGAGGGCGGCAACCTCAATTTTTCCCATGACTGGAAGACGAACAATACCATCGGTCTGGCGACGCGGTTTGAGCATCGTCAGCAATATCTGCGCGAAGAGAGTGCCTCTAACGCGGACCAGGAGTCGGATGCCTTTGACCCACGCACCCTGGTGGCGATCACCCCCTCGGTGCAATACGACGGACGCGATTCCTTCATCCGCCCCCAGCGGGGCCAGTTTGCCGCTTTTTCCGTGGACATTTCCAAGGGCCTGGACAATACGCTAGACGATTTTCTCAAATACCGGCTCGACCTGCGTACCTACCACACGGTGATGGAAGGGGTCACCCTGGCCGGTCGCGCGTGGGTGGGATACCTGGAACCTTACGGCGGTGATGTGCCGCCCCTGGACCAGCTCTTCTTCCTGGGCGGCACCAACAGCGTGCGCGGGTTCGAGGAGAACTTGCTGCGCTTTGACGCCGACGGCAATGCCGTGGGCGGGCAACTGGCCATGACGGTCGGTCTGGAAGCGCGCATCGATATCGGGCACAACTTTGAATTGATACCGTTCGTGGATACCGGCAGCGTGCAGCAAGCACTGACCGCGGACGGCGACGATGAATTCCACTGGTCAACGGGGTTGGGGTTGCAATACATCACGCCGATCGGTCCCATCGGCTTGTTTTACGGCCACAAGCTCAATCGCCGCGACGGCGAAAGCGCCGGCCAGGTGCATCTGTCCATCGGCTATGCCTTCTGACCGAAGGAGGCCATCATGTTTTCGCCGGCCCTGCCGGGTCAGTGGTTGGTCATTTTTAAAGAGGCTTCCAATCTGCTGCGGACATTGAGTTTCTTGTAGATAGCATAGATATGGGTTTTGATGGTGTGAGGACTGACGTGCAGCTTTTGGGCGATTTCCTGATTGCTTCTTCCCGTTGTCACTAGCTCAAGGATTTCTTTTTGCCTTGCAGTCAGATCGTCCCAAATCTTGTTAGGCATAAATGGGGGTATCACCTCGGAAAGAAAATGCTGCTCCAGGGTTTTGCGCGGGTACCACAATTCACCGCTTAGGACGGTTCGAACGGCCTTGGGATAAATGGTGATCGGTTGGTGTTTGTATAGAATACCCTTTACGCCTCTATTTAAAAGGTCGTACTCAATCTTGTGGTCCGGGTTTAGATTGAAAATAACCACAAGGTGGTTGGGCTTTTCCACAACGCTTTGAATGCAGGCGGTTTCGGGCGGCTCTAACCGCTTTAACCCGATATAATCCATCACTACCAAATTGGTTTTGTCCAAGAAATGGTTCAAGCCGCTCCAGTCAGCGTAACTATTAATTTGCCCGCAAGGAATGCCGGTGTGCTCTTCCAAAAAGTTGGCTAAAATCCCATTGATGAATACGTTTCTTCCCACAACATGAAGAAAGATATCTGTTCCCTGAGTTTGCACCTCGGCCGGCGGCTTCATGGCCGTGGATCTTAATGCCTGTTCGGTTATTCTACCCATCCGATGGTCCGCCTGGTATTATGCAAGTCGTTTGGTTCAGCGCGAAAGCTGGCAGCAGCGCTAAAACCGCAACGCTTTCAGTCGATGAGTGATTCAGAGGGTTAGGTTCAAGGCAGTAACAGGAGTAGGGATTGGAGGAGAGAAAGTGAAACAGTTTTACCTCTGGCAACGAGTGTTAACCTATTTTGGGAATTGGGTCAATACTCAACCTTACGATCAAAAAGTAACCTGCCGCATGGCAATTGATTTATTCTTCCTTGATGCATACTACTCGATGAAACCTGAAGTAAAATGCAATGAGGCCTGGATGCGATTGGATACGTTGATTTTTTTAAAAATTTTAGAAATGTGCGTTTTAACGGTGTGGGTGCTGATAAATAGCTTCTCGGCGATCTCCTTGTTGCTGGCCCCTGATGCGATAAGGCGCAGAACTGTTTTTTCACGAGCAGACAAATTTTTGCATCCTTGGTTGTTGGACCGATTGGATTGGCGAGATAGGTGAACGCAATCCGACAGCATTTTTCGCGTGAGCCACAACTGGCCCTCCACAAGAGCTTGCACGCCCCTGTTAAACACCTCCCACGATTCATCGATCATAAATACGCCCCTTATTTTGTGACGTTTGACCAATTTTTCAATTTTTAACCCGGGTGTAACGTTAAAAATCGCAAATGCGAGTTGCTCGGGGGAGTTGTTGTAATTGTCGAAGTATCCTTGGATATCATCCACGTCGGATCCGAGGCAATCGACCAGGCAAATATTCAACTTCTCCTGGCTCTCAGGGCACTCAGCAGTCGTGGGCAGCGTCGCTCGGCAAACACAGTCTGCGTTTAGCTCTCTACGAAGGCCAAAGGAAACCAGTTCACCAACAGATGGATCGGGGCTCACTATAAAAAGTGTCTGTCGTTGTTCTTGAAAGCTCATACATCTACCGCTTGGGAAAGGCGAATCGAACAGCATGGGAAAGACCCCAAGATCCACATGCAAATTGCGTGCAAATCTAATCGGTCTCCGGTATACGAGCCTTAACAGGCTGTTGAAAAACAAGAATCAGGCCGTCAGGCAAGGCGCGCGGTTTTTGAAAAGCGCAGCATACACGTAGTATGTGAGCATTTTCAAAAACCGCGCAACGCCGCATGGCGGCCTCAGGCGAAGTTTTTCGACAGCCTGTTAAACGAACGAATGGCGATTACGGGGCTCACAAGTGGGCAAAATAGGTAACTGAAATTCTATCCCTGGCAAAAAATCGCAACTATCTCAAATTGCGAGGCGCCCGAGGATGAGCAAATGATGGCGCTAAACCAAGAGAACTATTCTTCAGCTTCTGACACGCACAATGATTCTCTTTTGTGAGTTTCACTGACCTCCCTTTTAGTCATGCGCCGACGAAATCCGACAAGTCCTATCAACCCTGCTCCCAATAAAAGAGCCGAGGGGGAAGGGGGCAGAGCGGGCACCATGTGGGTATCCGCGGGTGCTCCTTTCGAGTATGCTGCTTCCTGGGGAACGTAAGCGATGTTGTCTGAATTGAAATCTAGTGTCCAGTCAGCGCTGTCGAAATAAAGGAATTTATCGGAGAAAAGAGCGCGATTATCGAACAGGTGTAATGAAGAGTTTTCCTGAAAACCGGATATCGTATCCTTTAAGGGCAAGGCACAGTCTGTGCAATCAGAACTATTATGAAGAGAGAAATGGCGCTGGCATGTGGTGTTGTAGTCCAAATGGTCTGCAGCAAAACTCCAAACGATCTCATCGCCGTTTGCATCGGCGGTGAATGTTTGAAGCGATGTGGTTTCGGCTACCCCAATGCCAGCGGTTGACATCAGATATAATGTCAAAAGCAGCAAGAAGGAACCCTTGGCTTTCATTGCATTCCTCCATCAGGTATTTGGAGAATTTGTATTGTTCCACAGGCGGGAACGGCTACTGAAAAAAACGTAATATACAGGGTCTGAAGAATCGATCAATACAAATAAGTTCTTATATTTTTCGTATTTATCTAACCGAATATAAGAAGAAGGTATGATAGCCGATAGGTCCAGGGCAGTTACGCTATAGTGCTTTATTCCTATATTGATACCCAAGAGTATTAGAAAAGTCACCCATTTTACCGATTGTGTTGTTGTGTTCCATCGAATAGATTGCAAGTTTGCGTGGGAATCTCTTCTGGTGAATCGCCCGGAAATCTTTCGATCGCGATCGCAGCAAACTAAAAAGCATACTGTCAAAACTAAGGCTATCATGACCCATAGCGGTGTGTAATCCAGGAGGCGAAGCTATCTCGAATCAGCGGGAGACAGGGTGCCTCCATCGAAGTGCTATGGGTGTCCTTCAATTTAAACCCGAAGAATCATCTCCTGACACGGGAAGGCCCGTGACGATCCAGATGGTACAGACCGGTGCTTCACTGGGGAGGATATCGAGAATGACGCTGCATCCGAAATGACCCAACAATGCTTTGAATAGATTTCCGGAACCTTGAGTGAAATGGAAAGATCGCGGGGGCGACTGGCCGACACCATGTTGCGTTTCATTGCTTCGGTCGCTTCCAGGAGATAAAGCAATGCAGGAAAGGAGGTCTGACCATGACGCGCTCAAAGTTGGCGGCTTTTATTTTCAGCATGATGGCGGTGGTCATTCTGCTTTGCGCCCATTTCGCCCGGGCGGTCGAGGCTGCGCAGAATGATATAACATTGCACATTGTCAAACCGATAACCAAGCAAAAGATATTGCCGGACACCCCCGAGGCC
>JBAQGR010000136.1:0-20394 GCA_049287895.1 Desulfatitalea sp. | reverse complement strand
TTGGCGTAGATGTCCTGGCCGTCCAGTACAATCTCTCCGGTCACCCGGCACCCCTCGATGGTATCGTTCATGCGGTTGAGGCAACGGATAAAAGTCGATTTGCCGCAACCAGACGGTCCGATCATGGCGATCACCTGGTTGCGGGCGATATCGAGGGAAACCTCCCGGATGGCATGCTTGTCGCCGTAGAAGACATTCACATGGCGGCAGGTCAGACGCGGGTTGTCCACAAAGGGCTGACCAACGGTGGGCGCCGGTTTGTTGCCTTGGGCAAGGTCAGTGGGCACAGCCTTTCCCGATGCACTTTTGGAGGCTTCAACCTGCTTATCTGAAGTCACGCTGAACTCCTGCTCCAGCAGTTGTTGTTGCAATGCAAATTCCATGAAATTCCCTCAGTGAAATTAGCATGCGGGGAACCGTTCCGCAACGGCTCGGTTCCCCACAATACTCGATCGGCTTCTATATTCCACGGAACCACGGCTCTCTATTTGAGCTGATCCTTGGAAATGGTCTTCAACTTCTCCACATCGGCGCTGAGCTGTTTGCGCTCGGCATCGGGCATGGGAATCAACCCCTTGTCGCTCAGATAGCCTTCGGGTCCCCAGGCTTTTTCCGACGAGAACTCTTTGAGGTATTCGCGGATCCCCGGGATTTTACCCACATGGGCCTTTTTCACGTAGAAGTAAAGCGGCCGCGACACCGGATAGGTGCCAGCGGCGATGGCTTCGAAGGCGGGGGCCACGTTTTCCACCACCGCGCCCTGAATTTTATCCGCGTTCTGATCCAGGAAGCTGAACCCGAAGATCCCCATGGCATTGGGATTGGCTTCCAGCTTCTGCACGATCAGGTTGTCGTTTTCACCGGCCTCGATGTAGGCGCCGTCTTCACGCACGGTCTGGGCAATCGCCTTGAACTGCTTTTCATCGCTCTTCTTCAGGGCCTTGATCCAGGCAAACGACTCGGCGCCGTGCTCCATCACCAGTTCGACGAAGGCGTCGCGGGTGCCGGAGGTGGGCGGCGGGCCGAGCACTTCGATTTTCGTGGCCGGCAGGGCGGGATTGACCTCTTTCCAGGTTTTATAAGGATTGGGCACCATCTTTTCCGATCCGGCCGGATCGGGCACCTGTTTGGCCAGCGCCAGGAAGATATCCTTGCGGGTTATCTTCGCCAGGGGGGCCTTTTTGCTGTTGGCCACCACGATGCCATCATAGCCGATCTTGACCTCGACGATCTCGGTGACCCCGTTCTTGGCGCAAGAATCGCATTCGGACGCCTTGATCCGGCGGCTGGAGTTGGTGATATCCGGATGCTCCACCCCCACGCCGTTGCAAAAGAGCTTGAAGCCGCCGCCCGATCCGGTGGATTCGACCTTCGGTGTCTTGAAGGAAGTGGTTTTGCCAAACTGTTCGGCCACTACCGTGGCAAAAGGATAGACCGTGGAAGAGCCCACGATGCTCACATAGTCCCGAGCTGCATCGGCCGCTGCCGGAATCGCGCTTCCCGTCCAGATCATTGCCGCGGCCATCGTCCATTGTAAAGTCTTCTTCAACATCACTGCCTCCTTGTTTACATGTCGTAATGGTTAGAGTCAAATCTGATTAGGTTCGTTTTTGTCATCCCCGCGAAGGCGGGGATCCAGTTATTCAAATGCTTCTGGACTCCCGCCCGCGCGGTCTGTCTACCAACGGCGTTCGAACCGCTTGCGCAAAACCACGGCCAATCCGTTCATGACGATCAAAAAAACCAACAGGGCCAGTGTGGCAGCGGCGGTGCGCTCCACGAAGGCCCGCTCGGGGCTGTCGGCCCAAAGGTAGATCTGCACCGGCAGGGCCGCAGCCGGATCGCTGAAGCCGCCGGGGATGTCCACGATAAAGGCCACCATACCGATCATGAGCAGCGGCGCGGTTTCCCCGAGGGCCCGGGCCATGCCGATGATGGTGCCGGTGAGCATGCCCGGTAGCGCCAGCGGCAGCACGTGGTGCAGAATCATCTGCATCTTGCTGGCCCCTACCCCCAGGGCCGCATCACGGATCGAGGGCGGCACCGATTGCAGCGCGGCCCGGCTGGCGATGATGATGGTGGGCAGGGTCATCAGCGCGAGCACCAGTCCGCCCACGATGGGAGCCGAACGTGGCATTCCAAAAGCGCCCAGGAAGACCGCCAGCCCCAGCAAGCCGAACACAATGGAGGGCACGGCGGCCAGGTTGTTGATGTTGACCTCGATCAGGTCGGTCCAGGCGTTCCGCGGCGCAAACTCTTCCATGTACACCGCGGTGGCCACGCCCAGGGGAAACGAGAGCACCAAAGTGATCAGCAATGTATAAAAACTGCCGCACACCGCGCCCCAGATGCCGGCCAGCTCCGGTTCGCGGCTGTCACCGCCCGTGAAAAAGGCTCGGTTGAAATGCTTGGCCAGCTTGCGCTGGGATTGCAGTTGGTCGATCCAGGCCAACTGTGCTTCGCTCAGGCGACCGGAGTCGCGCTCCAGATGCCCCTTGACCAGCATGTCCACATCGTCGTCGGCCGGCAGCCAGAGGGTCCTGCGTTCACCGATCAGCGTGCGATCGTCCACCACCATCTGACGTAAATGGAAAGCGGCGCCGGAACTCACCAGAGCATAGAGTAAGCGACGTTCACCGCGGCCGGTCACTTGGGGAAAGAGTGCATACAAGGCCGACTTGACCAGGCGCGGATAGTCGGCTGCGCCCACATCGCCGGCACTGAAGATCTCGGGATCGAAATGAATGTCCAGCTGGATATTAGTTTGGAAGAGGGCTGTGTATCCGTTGCTCATGATACTGGCGAAGAGAAACCCGAGGAAACCCAGGCTCAGTACGATGGCCGCCAGCCCCATGCGCCGGAACCGCTTCTCGGCCCGGTAACGGCGCTTCAATCCGCGCTGGACGATTTCGATGGTTTTTGGTTTGCTATTATTCATACTGCTCCCGGTACTTGCGCACGACCTTCAAAGCGATGATGTTCAGACCCAAAGTGATGACGAAAAGCAGCAATCCCAGGGCAAAGGCCGCCAGGGTCTTGGGGCTGTCGAACTCCTGATCGCCCACCAACAGCGTGACGATCTGCACGGTCACGGTGGTCACGGTTTTCAAGGGATTGAACGTCATGTTGGCCGTCAGGCCGGCGGCCATCACCACGATCATGGTTTCGCCGATGGCCCGCGATACCGCCAGCAACACCCCTCCCACGATACCGGGCAAGGCGGCGGGCAGCACCACCTGCTGGATGGTCTCGGCCTGGGTGGCTCCCAGGCTGTAAGCGCCGTCGCGCAACGACTGGGGCACGGCGTTGATCATGTCGTCGGAGAGAGAAGAGACAAAGGGGATAATCATGACCCCCATGACCAGGCCGGCGGCCAGCGCACTCTCCGAGCTGACATCCAGCCCGATAGCCTGACCGGCGGAACGGAGCAACGGCGCGACCACTAACGCGGCAAAAAAGCCATACACCACGGTGGGGATCCCGGCCAGAATCTCCATCAACGGTTTGGCCACCGCGCGAAAGCGCTTGCCGGCATACTCGGACATATAAATGGCCGCCAACAGGCCGATGGGCACGGCCACAGCCATGGCGATTCCCGAAATGAGCAGGGTGCCGACCAACACCGGCACTGCGCCGAAGGCTCCGGAAGAGCCAACCTGGTCGCTACGGATGGCCATTTGCGGGCTCCACTGGAGACCGAACAAAAACTCACTCAGCGGCACCGCCTTGAAAAAGCGCACCGCTTCGTAAAGTACAGACAGCACAATCCCGATGGTGGTAAATACGGCGATGGTCGAGCAGGCGGCCAATAACCACAGCACCAGCCGCTCCACATGGTTGCGCGCCCGCAATCGGACGCGAATGCGTCCGCGCACCGCCGCCAATCCCACCGAAGCCGCGGCCAGCACCACCACGGCCAAGGCCGTGTGGCTGATGACTTGGAGCCGATGATAATGGTCGGCGGCGACCTGAACGGACGGACCGATCTGCCCGGCCACGATGTTGCCGTCGATCATGTTCCGGATATCGTTGATGATCAGGCTCAAACGCGCCGCCGATAGCGCCTGCATCTCCGGCGGCAGCTGGGCCTTTACCAGATGGGTGATAACGTTGGTTTCCAACACCTGCCAGACGGCGTAGATCAACAAAGCAGGCAATCCGCACCACAGCGCTGTCAGCACTCCGTAGTACGGCGGTCGGGAATGCAACTCCCGCACCGCATCCGGACCGCCGGCCACGGCCACCGCGCGACGCAATCCCAGGTAGTAGGCCACCAGGGTCAGCACGAGCAAAACGATCAATACGCTGCCTGGCGAGATCATCGGACTTCTCCCTCCGTTGCGTCCAACCGGTATGGAACCACGGCTTGATGCGCGCGCGCGCTGATAATGGTGATAGGTTGTCTTTTGGGAAACATACGCGAACGACCTCTTTCTAGGGATCTTTCCGCAACGTGGGGTTAAGCTAAACCCCTGCTGTTTGGGAATTGTTCGCGGATTGTTAGATTTGTGTTAGCACCCGGGGAGAAGACAGCACAAAGTGAAGAATAGATAAGAGGACCCCGCCCGAAGCGGGGTCCTTGGCCTTGCGGTTGTATACCTATCTGATGAGGGGCAACTGCTGCGACGTTATTTGCTTTTTCGGCCTTGGGCGGGAAGCGCTCCTACCACCGATCCCGATCACGTCCACCACCGCCACCGCCGCCACCGCCACGACCGCCGCCACCGCCACCACCGCCGTATCCGCCACCGCCACCACCGCCGCTACGGCCGCCACCGCCGGTGCGCTTGGTATTGGTCTGGGGCCGGGCTTCATTGACGACGATCTGACGGTTTTGCAGGGTTTGGCCGTTCAACGCCTCCATGGCTTTCTGGCCATCGCCGCGCGATCCCATCTCGACAAAACCGAATCCTTTGGACTGTCCGGTATTGCGATCCGTAATGATCTTGGCGCTGACAACCTCGCCGTGTGGTTTGAAAAGATCGGCTAATTCGTTTTCGGTCAGGGTGAAGGCAAGATTGCCCACATAAAGCTTCATGGTCCGTTTCCTCCTAACAGATGAGTGTAAAAAGCACACCACCATCGGTGTGCCACAAAAACAATCTTAAAACGCCGGGTAGAGAAGCATTGGCAAGTTGGATGCCTTTTTTGTCAAAAGCATCCTGAAAAGCAACAAGAGGCGGCAGCTGTTTATAACGATAAACCTCTTACAGTTCAATTGAACCACGCCGTGAAATGTTCGATATCTAAAATTGGGTTTCATCTCGCTGTTTTCGCGGCGTCCTCCTTTTAAAAACTCTCTTAGTCTCAAACGAAGGGCGCCTCTCAACAAGCCATGGATACGCCTTAGGAAGGAAACCGGCCCGTAGCACTACGGGGCCTTTAAAGACTGTGTACACAATATATTAAAATAAGATATTGTCAATCCATATTTGGAACCCCGGCCCGGTCACGGCAGGCCGCCCACCGGCCCGTCGGCTCAGGCGATCCCCCCGTCCAGAGTCCGGCCGACTCTCTACACACACCATCGCAAAAAAAGAGCGCCTTTGATTCAAGTCAATTGCCCCGACAGCCGAATCAGGTAGAAAGCAGCCATGCCCGACCGCCATCCAGGGCGCATGACACTTTCGGGTGGGTGCGCGCGCCATCCGCGACGTTTAGAAGTGGTTTCAAAGCCTCCCCTCGGGTTCAAGGTCAAGGCGGGGTGAGGCGGCCAACCGCAGGAATACATATAGTATTTCGAGGATTGGACGCCTCGCCCCAACGCAGAAATTGGACCCGAGAGGAGGCTCTGAAGACACTTTTAAACACTCCAGATCCGGCCATAGTTTCCGGGCAGTTCCAGCCAGTGGGTATCGCCGGCCTGCACCTGGTCGATGTTCAGAGTCGTGTCCTGGTCGCCGTGGAGCATCTCCTGGTAGTTTCCCGCTTGCTTGAAGGTGAATGGCACCCACTGGGTTTGGTCGCTGAAGTTCAGGGCCACCAGGCTGAAGTGAAGGCCTTCCTTGCGATGGAACAGTAGGGCCTGCTTGGATTGGTAGTGGTCGAAGTGGTTGTAGAAGTAATGCTCGCCCCGACGGAACTGGGAGTGGGCCTGGCGCAAGGCCAGCAGTTTGCGGAACAGGCCGATCATGACCCGCCCGATGGGGTCGTAGAAGTAGTCCCAGCGCACCGGCCGCAGCAACATGACGCGGCCCCAGCCGTTGTGGGGGATGAAGTAGTTTTCGCCCAGCTCCTGCCCCTGCCAGAGCAGGGGGATGCCCTTGGCGGTCAGCAGGCCGATCAGGTAGGGTTGCAGCTTGTACCACCGGTCGCGGTTGCCCTCTTGCAACAGGAGATTGTCCTTCTCCCAGAGTCCGAAGTTGCAGACGAAGCGGGGGTGATCGTGATTCTCGATATACTGCAGGGCGCTTTTGGGCAGGATGTCGGCGTTGTGCTCGGCCACAGCCGGGTAGCCGTCCAGACCCAGACGCAGGCCCAGGCGGGTGACGGCGTCGGCGCTGCCCGTGGCCGCCTCCTGGGCCGCGCCCAGGGTTTCGTTTTGCCAGGTGCAGTTGCTATAGGTCGTCTGCACGATCTCCACCGGCGCTTCGAGCTGCTCGGCGCACTGGATCAGGGTGATGTCCGCGCTGTTTTGAAAGCGCAGCCAGTGGTCGCCTTGCAGGATTTTGGATTTGACGGTCTGGTAGGTGTTGTAGGTCAAATCGGCATAGCCCTTGCCCATGGCGCCATCCCAGTAGTTGGGCACGCAGTCGTAGCGGAATCCGTCGCAGTGGTAGCAATCCAGCCAGTGGTAGTTGACCGTGTAGAAGAAATCGCGGGTAAAGTCGCGGTTGAAATCGGTGCTCTCGCCGAAGTAGTCCTTGGCGAAACTGCCCATGAAGGGGTTCTGGTTGAAGTTCAGTTCACGGTAGACATAGGAGTAGGGGAAGTGGCTGCTGCTGTGGCCATACACCACATCCAGGATCACGGCGATGCCGCGTTGGTGGGCCTGGTCAATAAATCGTTGCATGTCGCTGCGTTTGCCGAAGCGCTCATCGACGCCGAAATAGCCGATGGGGAGAAAACCCCAGTCGATGGTGTTGGCTACATTGGAAACCGGCATCACCTCCAGGCAGTTGACGCCTAAATCGCGCAAATACTCCAGTTTGCTGACGGCCCCCTCGATGTCGTTGCCGAATTCGGCGAGCATCAGTTCATAGATGACCAGGTCGTGCAGTTTCGGCGTCTTCCAATTGCTTTCGTAATGGCTCCAGGTGTAAGCAGTATAACCCAGGGTAAAGGCGGAGAGTTTGCCGATACCGTATTCCCGGGCAAACGGATCGATGATCCAATCGATCTCCCTGCCCGTGGGTAGGTGGCGTAATAAGAAGCGATAGACATAGCGGCCCGGTTGTCCCCAGGCCGACCGCGGGTGGGGCTTGTCGGCCGGATGGATCGGCACCTGGGCCGACCAGTAATCTCCATATTCGGGATCGACGCTGTGTTGCATTTCAAAGCTTTTGGGCTGAATGGCCTGGATGAACTGGTCCTTTTCGTGGATGATTTTGACCGTCAGCCGATAGCCCTGTTCCGCGGAGACCCAGGGCAGGAGAAAGCCAAAGGCCATTTTGTTGCCGGGAATCTCCCTGGGACCGAGTTTATGCATTGGCAGTTGATTCATGGATTACCTCCCTGAAAAATAACCTGAAATATAAATGGATGGCGCCGATGAGATCGTGGCAAGTGTCGGACGACGGCAAATGGCCCCTGGCGCGAGCAAGTATGGCCCAGGGGGAACCGAAGGGTATGCGGATGCGTGTTTCAGATCGATGATGAACGCATTTGTTGTAATGTGACCCCCTATCAACATGCAAGTACTATTTCGTGTCCATCCAGAAATGAATTGCATTTGGGCAAGGGTTTGTTTAAGTTGAATCCAGTCGCCAGGTTTTTGTTTCTGGCAGGTTTTTGTTTCCGGATGGATCATCCCGCGTTGTGTTTTCTGATCGCGTTTTCGACAGGCCGCCGATGGCTGCCATACTCCCCGTTCACCTCTATGTTTTCTCCGATCCTCCTCCTGTCACGGCCCTGGCTTTTTAGCAAGGAGGGACCATGCATATTCAAACATCGAATCAAGCTCGTTTGGCATTAGGATTCGGCGGGTATACCTGCAACTGGGGCGTGCATGTGCGCGCCACGGCTGAAATGGTCTGGGCCCTGCCCGCGATTCCCGGTGTGGAACATCTGCTGGCCTATGAATCGCGCCTGAACTACTTTATTCCCGGCAAGCCCTGGATCAGCATCTGCCTCTACAAGGTGACCCGCTTTTCAGGCGCTATGGTCATGAACGTTCTGCGCACCCATCCCTATACCATCAGCCAGGGGGTGATCGCCCAGAACCCTTACTTCCAGAATCCCGATGATTGGCTGCGTCGCAACGCTCCCCAATTCCTGCCGCCCGGCACCTGAACGAGGTGAGCATGGATGCTAATCATGCGGCCCATGACCTGTTTTTGTTGATGCTGAACCTGGCACAGTTGGATGGGCCGGACAGGATCAAAAGCCATTTTATTGAGGCCTTGAACACCTTTTGGCCGGAGGTTACCTTCCGGTTTATCGAGGCCGCTGAATTGTGCAACGAAGACATTGTGGAGGTGGCCACCCGCAATATTCACTTTGGTTGTATCCAGATCGCTCGCGGCCAGGCCGCGCTGGATGCGCAAACCCGCGCCCTGATCCACAATGCCGCTTGTATGCTGGCCCTGCTCCTTGAAAATCAGCGCCAGGCCCAGTGCCTGGCCGAGGAAAACGTCCGCCTCGATGCGACGGTCCAGGCACGGACCGCCGATCTGGTCAATGTCAATGAGCAGCTCCTGCAAGCCCAAAAGATGCACGCCGTGGGGACCCTGGCCGGCGGAATTGCACACGATTTTAACAACATTTTGAGCATCATCCTGGGCAATGCCGAATTGGCGGCGGATCAGGTTCGGGCCGGAACGCCCATATGGGTAAACCTGGACGAAATTCAGACCGCCTGCTTGCGGGCCAGGGAGATGGTGCGGCAACTGCTCAGCTTCAGCCGCAAGTCCAACCATGTGCGCCAACCGATCCAATTGGCCGCCATTGTCACCGAGACCATCTCCTTGATCCGTTCCTCGATACCCGCCGCCATCGAGATCCGCGCTCGGATCGAACCGGCGCCGTGCGCGATCCTGGGCAATGCCACCGAGATCCATCAAATTCTCTTGAACCTTTGCGCCAACGCGGCCCAAGCCATGCGGGACAAGGCGGGACTCCTCGAGGTGTGTCTGTCCCAGACCCAACTGGATCGCAAGGGGAGCGGACGCTTTTTCGGTCTGATGCCTGGAAAGTACGCCAAACTGGAGGTGAGCGACACCGGCGGCGGCATCCCCGCCGATCATCTGGATCGGATTTTTGAACCTTACTTCACCACCAAAGCGGTGGGCGAAGGAACCGGGTTGGGTTTGTCGGTGGTCCATGGCATCGTGAAGAGCCATCGCGGCGTCATCAGCGTGGAGAGTGAACCAGGTCGGGGCACTTGTATCACCCTCCTGTTTCCGTGCTGCCAGGCGCAAGTCGCCGCGTTCGAACCCAAGCCCGCGCCGTTGCCCGGCGGCACCGAGCGGGTCATGCTGGTCGACGACGAGTCGGCCCTGATCAAAGCGGCCGGCGAGATTTTGGAGCGGCTGGGCTACAGGGTCGAGCTGTATGACGATCCGCGCCAGGCCCTGCGACAATTCCACCTGCAACCGGATCACTACGATCTGATCATCACCGACGTGACCATGCCCCATATCAGCGGAGACCAGCTCATCTCCGAAATCAGGAAAACGCGGCCCGGTCTGCCGGTGATCCTGTCTACCGGCTTCGCCGAGAAGATGAACAGAGAAAGAGCGCTGCAGATCGGCGCTTGCAACTATCTGGAAAAGCCGATCAAAAGGGCCGAGTTGGCCGAGGTGGTGCGAAGGGCCCTGGACGGCCTTTAAGAGGTCACCGGTAAGAGGTCACCGGCTCCCGGCCGCAAGACCGCATCGCAGGGAAGATCGCCGAGTGTGATGCGTATCACTGAAACACGCGTGACTGAGCGTATAACTATCATCTGTACAGACCGATCGAACGGAAAATCTTCCCTTTTGGCCGACCACTGATTCTATGCTCTGCGCTATTGCTTCCGGTCCCCAGCAAACAAATGACAACGGTCTACTCCCGGGCTGGGGTGTGATCCGACACCCTGCCACCGCCGGAGAGGACCCAATCCAAGGAGGGCACGACCATGGCATATCCATTTTACAACAAACAATTCGAGTTCCCTCAGCCGGACGGCAACCGCATCCAGGTCCGCGGCTGGGGCGATCAACACCATGCGGTGTTCGAATCCATGGACGGTTACACGATCGTCAAGGACCCGGACAGCGGATATTACTGCTATGCTTCGCTGGCCGCCGACCAGAAGAATCTGGTCTCCACAGGGGTCCAAGTCGGTCCGGCGGCACCGGCGGCATTGCACCTGACCAAAGGAGTACGCATTCAACGCCCGGCGGCCAAGCAGAAAGGTCTGGCTGCCTATAGCCTCATGGGGGCCCGCCGGCGGTGTGAGGTGCGCCGCGAGCGCGCCCGGAGCTTTTTGCGGCAGACGCTGTCCGGCGCGGGGCCTTTGATGGCGCCGCCCCAGCGTCAAACCAAGGGACACTACAAGGGGTTGTGTCTGTTGATCCAGTTCTCCGACGTGCCCGGCACCATTGCCCGCCAGGATGTGGACAACTTCTGCAATCTGAAAGGGTATAGCAGTTTTGGTAACCGCGGCTCGGTCTACGATTACTTCTTCGATAACTCTTTAGGGATGCTGCACTACACCAATATCGTGGTGCCCTACTACACGGCCGCCCAACCCCTCAGCTACTACGCCAATACCGCGGTGCCCCAGGGCGTCCGGGCGCGCGAACTGGTCAAGGAGGCCCTGACCCAGCTGAAAAACCAAAACTTCGATTTCAGCCCGTTGTCGGTGGACGACGAAAACTATGTCTATGCGGTGAACGTGTTTTATGCCGGCGCGGTGCCCAACGGCTGGGGAGAAGGGTTGTGGCCCCACTCCTGGAGCCTGGAAACGCCCATGACCCTCGCCACCGGTATCCAGGCCTTCGACTACCAGATCAGCAATATGGGCCAAGAGCTGAGCCTGGCCACCTTCTGCCACGAAAATGGTCATATGGTGTGCGATTACCCCGATCTATACGACTACGGCTATGAGAGCCGGGGAACCGGCGATTACTGCCTCATGTGCTCGGGCGGCGCCAACGAAAAAAATCCTACCAACATCTGCGGCTATCTGAAGCACAAATCGGGCTGGAGCACCCGGCTGATCCCCTTGTCGGGAGCCCTGGAAGTGGAGCTGGATGCGGCCAAGAACGAGTTCGGCCTTTTCCCCAAGAACGCGGGGGAGTACTTCCTCATCGAAAACCGTTTCAAGGCCGGCCGGGATCAATTGCTTCCCAGCGCGGGCCTGGCCATCTGGCATGTGGACGAACTGGGCAGCAACAACAACGAACAGATGACCTCGGCCCAGCACTACGAGTGCGCCCTGGAGCAGGCCGACAACCGTTTCGATCTGGAAAGAGGGGTGAACAACGGCGATACGGGCGATCTGTTCAATGCCCGGACCCAGGCCCGTTTTTCCGATTCCACTTCTCCCAGCGGCAAGTGGTGGGATGGGAGCCCCTCCGGCCTGGTGATTTCGGCCGTGGGCGAAAGCAGCCCTGTATTGAAATTCAGGGCCGGCGTTTTCGAGGAGGTGGAAACCGAGACTGTGCGGGCCAGCTCGGCCCCAGGGATCGATATCCCCGATTTCGATACCGCCGGCATTCGCGATACGGTCACCATCGCCATGGCCGCCACTCTGGCGACCATCCAAGTGGCGGTGGACATCACCCACACCTACCGGGGCGATCTGCGGGTGAGCCTCGTGGCCCCTTCGGGCACGACCATTGTGCTGCATGACCGCCAAGGCGGCGGCGGCGACAACCTTGTCCAGAACTTCGATTTGGCCACCACACCCGCGTTACGCGAATTGCTCCATCAATCCATTCAGGGCCCATGGACCCTTTGGGTGCAGGATGCGGCCCCGGCGGATCAAGGGCGCCTGAACCGTTGGGTGCTGACCATCGGCGCGGCCGCCACGGCCACAGTGATCGCACTGGAAGAGGCCCCGGGCCTCGATATCCCCGAAAACGTGGCCGCCGGCCTCGAACGCAGCCTGACAGCCGAACTCGGTGGGACGGTCAAAGAGATCCAGGTCTCCGTGGACATCACCCACACCTATATCGGCGATCTGTTGGTGACGCTCACCGCGCCGTCGGGGACATCGGTGCTCCTGCACCGGCGCGGTGGAGGCGGCAGCGACAATCTCATCCAGACCTTTACCCGCACCACCACGCCCGCACTGGAAGCCTTCATCGGTGGCCCGCTGGCGGGCCCGTGGAAATTGCGCGTGGCCGACCAGGCGGCCCAGGACCGGGGCAAGCTGAACCGTTGGGCGTTGAAGATCTTACGGTAGCGGATGCACCCGCGGAAGCACGCATGGGAAGAATAACCTCGCGTTCCCACGCTTTGGCGTGGGAACGCCCATAGGAGGACGTATGGGAAGAATAGTTCAAAAGTACGGCATGGGGTGGCTGCCCGATCTGCCCGATTTTCGCGATTTTACAGCGGAGCGCAAAGAACTCTCGGCCCGCTTGAAATCATTGGACCAGAAGCCGATCAAAACCATGCTCCAAACCGTGGGCGTGGCCAAGGGCGGCGCCAAACGTCTGCCGTCGGCCGTCGATCTGCGGCCGTGGTTTTCACCCATCGAGAATCAGTTATCCCTGGGATCGTGCACGGCCAATGCCGGCGTCGGGCTGGTGGAGTATTTCGAGCGGCGCGCTTTCGGCCGGCATATCGATGCTTCGCGGCTCTTTCTCTACAAGGTGACCCGCAAGCTGCTGCACAGCAGCGGGGACACCGGCGCCTATCTGCGCACCACCATGGAGGCCATGCGGCTGTTCGGTGTGCCGCCGGCCGAGCACTGGCCCTATGACATCGAACGCTTCGACAAAGAGCCGCCGGCCTTTTGCTACGCCTTTGCCCAGAACTACCAGGCCATCCAGTTCTACCGCCTCGATCCGCCGGACACCGCCGCGGGTGCGTTGCTCGAGCGCATTAAACGTTATCTGGCCGCGGGCCTGCCCGCCATGTTCGGCTTCACGGTCTACCGCTGCATCGCCGAGGCCGAGTCCCAGGGAAGAATTCCGTACCCATCGCCGGCCGACGGCGTCGAGGGCGGCCATGCCGTGGTGGCGGCCGGTTACGACGACAAGTTGAAAATCAAAGGAGAAGGCCCCGGCGCAGAAGAGACCACGGGTGCCTTGCTGATCCGCAACTCTTGGGGCGCCGATTGGGGCGAGCAGGGGTACGGCTGGCTGCCCTATCGCTACATCACCGAAGGGTTGGCCCTCGACTGGTGGTCCCTGCTCAAGAATGAATGGGTGGACACCGGCCAGTTCAAGGTGGAGTGACCGCCACCATCTTCCGAATCATCCTTCGCGGAAAGAACGCACCGATAACTTTTTTCGGAACCATCCTCCGGGCGGATGGCTTTGGAAAAGGAGGCCCCGATGGCCATCGCGATTTTGGCGGCAGGAGTGGATGATGCGTACTACCAGCGCCTTAAGAACCATTTCAGGAGTCCGCGATTCGATGTTGCGCGCCTTGCGGCCGAGGTCGACCTAAGCCAGGCCGCCCGGCGCCATACATCCGCGGTGATCGTTTGCGGTACCCAGGGGACCGACATCGGGGCGGTGTTGGCGAAAATCCGGCGTGCCCGCTCCCAGGGCCTGCTGGCGCCGGTCATTCTGGTGACCCACGTCAGCAGTGAAGCCATCGCCATCGACGCCTTGCGCGCCGGTGTGAGTGATTACTTCAAAGCGCCCTTCTGCGATGAACTACTGCGAGCAAGTGTCGACCTCCTGATGCCGGTCGCTAAACGCGCGGCAACGT
This sequence comes from Desulfatitalea sp., assembly GCA_049287895.1. Taxonomy (GTDB): domain Bacteria; phylum Desulfobacterota; class Desulfobacteria; order Desulfobacterales; family Desulfosarcinaceae; genus Desulfatitalea. Next base: position 6,360 of record JBAQGR010000136.1, on the reverse strand, counting down.
CCGGTGTACCGCCAGACCCGGCGGCGGTGCCGCGACCTGCCATGGTCGCGCGCAGTCCCACCATGCGGGCCGCCATCGACTATCTTGAAAAAGTGGCGGCCACCGACAGCACGGTGCTCATCACGGGCGAAACCGGGACCGGCAAAGAGCTGGCGGCCGAAATGATCCATTGCGCCAGCCCGCGCGCCCGTAAGCCGCTGGTGGCCGTCAACTGCGCCGCGCTGCCCGAGAGCCTGGCGGAAAGTGAGCTGTTCGGTTATGACCGCGGCGCCTTTACCGGGGCCTATAGCGCCAGGGGCGGCAAATTCGAGCAGGCGGCCGGCGGGACGCTCCTTTTGGACGAAATCGGCGAAATGAGCCCGGCCTCCCAAGCCAAAATATTGCGCGCCATCGAAACCAAGAGGGTGTATCGCCTCGGCGGGGCGCGGCCCCATGCCGTGGATGTGCGCGTCGTGGCCGCTACCCACCAGGATTTGGAACAGCTCGTCGAGCAGAAGCGTTTCAGAGAAGATCTCTTCTATCGCCTCAATGTCGCCCGCATGAATATCCCGCCCCTGCGCGAGCGCAAAGAAGATATCGGTCCGTTGATCGATCACTGCGTCGACCAGATGAACCGGCGCTTCGGCCGCCGCATTCTGGGTTTCACCCCCAAGGCGTTGCAAATACTACTCGCCTACCACTGGCCGGGCAATGTGCGTGAATTGAAGAATCTGGTGGAAGCCGCCTTCATCAATTTACCGGCCCACCCCGTGTCCCTCATGGAACTGCCCGCACCCTTCGAGGCCCGCCTGCGGTCGCTGCGCTCCCTGCCCGAAAGCGACCGCGATCGCCTGCTGGCGACCCTCTATGCCACCCGCTGGAACAAGAGCCAGGCCGCGCGCCAGCTCAACTGGTCGCGCATGACCGTCTACCGCAAAATGGTCAAATACCAGATCTCCGGCGCATGACTCCCGCGTCGTAACACCCCAGGCCCCATGTGTCACAATGAATTGTTACACATGGGGCCCTGGGGTTCGACCGGTCGCTGCGGCGAAGATAACTCCAGAAGAATACTCGGTAACACGTGCGCACTCCTTGTCCGGCCAATGCCGGAAGGGCCTGTCCGCGTGCGAGCCCGCTGTCACATCGCCTGTGACAAGGGCGGCGCGCCTTCAGTGCGTCGCTCTTGGCCCGCCCATCTAACTCATGGAAATAATGTATCTAAAAAATTCAGCGGCGGCCGCGCGATCCGTGGCACTGCCTTTGCTTTGAAGGCGATGTGAAGGGAAGAGGATTTTAGGACAAGGCGAGGTTCTCTTTGAAATGCCGACGCAATCCCGCGGTAGCAAACTCGCGACGCACTACGCCAACTTCTTTAAGACCGGCTTCAATGCCTTCGAGTTTGTGATCGACTTCGGACGCCACTACTCTGAAAGCGAGGATGCGGAGCTATGCGCGCGCATCATCGTCAGCCCGGGGTATATCAAAGAGTTGCAGGCCATTTTGCGGGAAAGCATCGAACAGTACGAACAAAGCTTCGGCGCGATCAAGACCGAGGAGGAGTAGCGCATGCCTTTGCCGCACGCTTCCGCGCGGATCGACGGCCGGCCGGCAACGCCGTCCCGCTCCGAGGCCCAGCGCCTCTGGAAAGGGATCGAGACGCTCCTGGCCCGCCTGGATCGGATTCTGGCGCGGGCCATTCAGGCGGCCCGGGAGGATTTCGGCGCGGAGGCGGGCGGCGACCCCTATCGCGGCCTCTACATCAGCCCGGAAGATATCCAGCGCATTCTGGCCCGCGCACCTGGCGCCGCGCTCTTCAAGCCCGGCGCGCAGGTGGCCTCCCAGGGAATCTGGGAGCATGCAGCGGAGCTCCTGCCGCGCTTCGCGACGCTCCAGGGGCTGTTCGACCTCGACGCGGGGGAGATGGACCTGGTGCTGCTGGCCCTGGCCCCGGAGCTGGACGTGCGTTACGAACGACTCTACAGCTACCTGCAGGACGATGTGACCCGCAAGCGGCCCAGCGTCGATCTGGCGCTCTGCCTGCTCTGCCCAGCGGCTGAGGACAAATTGACGTTGCGCCGCGCGTTTCACGCCGCTTCGGCCCTGATGCGCCATCACCTCATCGAGTTGATCGAAGAGCCGACCCAGCCCCAATCGCCGCTGATCAAGAAGTATCTCAAGCTGGACGAGCGCATCGTCGATTTTCTGCTCGGCGTTCCCTCCATGGACCCGCGCCTCGCGCCGGCGGTCCTCTTGATCGATGCAACCTCCGCTGCGCCCCTCTTGCTCCTGGAAGAAAAGCACCAGCAGCGGGTCGTGCATTTTGCCGCCCAGGCCCACAGCGGCGGGCACCGGACAATTTTCTACTTCCAGGGCAGTTACGGCGTCGGCAAGCAGAGTTGCGCCCAGGCGGTTTGCGCCCATATCGGGAAAAACCTGCTGCGGGTGGATCTGGAGCGGCTGATCGCTGACCCACCGGTGCCGTTCGGGCATCTTCTGCGCCTGATCGAACGCGAAGCGCTGCTCAACGACGCCTGGATCTACTGGAACGGATTCGACCGGTTGCTCAACGAGAAGCACCGCGGCCTGCTGGCGCCGCTGCTCCAGGCCCTCCAGGCCGGTCCGGCCGTGGCCTTTCTCTCCGGCGACGAGACCTGGGAGCCGGCCGGCAGCTGCCACGACCTTGTCTTCTTGCGCATGGGCTTCGATCCGCCGGACTATGGCCAGCGGCTGGAACTGTGGCAGCATTTTTTGAACGGCCACGCCGCCGGCCGAGATGGGTTGGATCTGGAGGCCATCGCCAATCAGTTCCGCCTGAGCGGCGGGCAGATCAAGGATGCCGCGGCCACGGCCCGCAACCTGGCCCGCTGGCGCAAACCCCAGGCACCGGTGGTCGACACCCAGGACCTGTTCGCTGCCTGTCGGCTGCAATCCAACCGCAAACTGACCGGGCTGGCCCGCAAAATAGAGCCCCGGTCCGCCTGGCACGATATCGTCCTGCCCAAAGAGCAGATGGATCAACTGCGCAGCATCTGTACCTACGTGCGTCACCGGGCCCTGGTGATGGAGCGCTGGGGCTTCGAGCGTAAACTCTCTCTGGGCAAAGGATTCAATGCCCTCTTTGCCGGCCCTTCGGGAACCGGTAAAACCATGGCCGCCGAGGTCATCGCCCGGGAGCTGCGGCTGGACCTGTATAAAATCGACCTCTCCACGGTAGTCAGCAAATATATTGGTGAGACCGAAAAGAACCTGGCCCAGATTTTCCGGGAAGCCGAGACCTCCAATGCCATTCTCTTCTTTGACGAGGCCGACGCCCTCTTCGGCAAGCGCAGCGAAGTCAAAGATTCCCACGACCGCTACGCCAACATCGAGATCAGCTACCTGCTGCAGAAGATGGAAGAGTACCAGGGGGTCAGCATCTTGGCCACCAACCTGCGCCAGAACATGGACGATGCCTTTGTGCGCCGGGTGGCCCTGACGATTCACTTCCCCATGCCCGATGAGGCCAACCGCCTGACCATCTGGCAAAAGACATGGCCCGCGGACGCCCCCCGCGGCACCGACCTGGATCTGGCGTTCATGGCCCAGCGCTTTCGCGTCAGCGGCGGCAACATCAAGAACATCGCGCTGGCGGCCGCTTTCTTCGCCGCCGATGACGACCGGACCATCGCCATGCGGCATATCATCCGCGCGGCCCGGGAAGAGCTGCACAAGATGGGCAAGGCCTGCGTGAAGAACGATTTCGGTCCTTACTACGACATGCTGTGTGATGGAAGAGTAATCAGCCCATGATTCGCGACCTCGACGACACCTTGGCACAATTGCTGCGAAGCCGGGCCCCGGCCGGTTCGGAACTGGCGGCCGCCACCATCAGCTTCGACCTGCCCGATGCCCAATGGCGGGCCGGGTTGGAAGCCTTGACGGTGAATTGCTACTTGTACGACATCCGCGAAAACAAGGCGTTACGCACCAACGAGCGGCCCATCCAGCGCTCGGCGGACCTGTCGCGCGCCATCCGGCGCCGGGCGCCCGTGCGTATCGATTGCGCTTACTGCATCACAGCCTGGAGCCCGGCCACCGATGAATCGATCCTGGAAGAACATCGCCTCTTGGGCCAGGTGCTCAGGGTATTGCTGCGCCACCCCACGATCCCGTCCAGTGTACTTCAGGGCGATCTGGTGGACCAGATCCCGCCTTACCCGACGGTGATCGCTTCGGCCGAGGGGGTGAAAAATCAGCCCGAATTCTGGGGGGCCCTGGATCAGCAACTGAAGCCCTCTTTAAATTACGTCGTCACCCTGGTGATGAGTATAGACGATTCACCGAGTGACGCCCAAATGCTGCCCGTGGTGGACGAAGTCGCCGTGGGAGTGGACGATATGAGCCGATCGGGATCATGACCGCCTGATGGAAGATAAACTTTAACCGCAATTGGATGCGCCGTCCGGTGCGTCGCAACATGTAACTGTCACAGCCGACGTTACATACTCAATGGAGGTGGTAAGATGGCCTATAATCTTGGCTTAAATGTCGTGGAAGTGGACGGCCGGGTGGCACCCAGCATCCAGGCGGCGCCAACATCGGTGGCTGCGCTGATCGTCCGGTCGCCCCGCGGACTTCCCGGCCAGGTGTACCGCGTCACCAACTGGACCGAGTACGTGGAGCATTTCGGCGGGTTCATGGCGGGCGCCTACGGGGCCTTTGCCATGCGCGGGTTCCTGGACAACGGCGGAACCGTGGCTTACGTGACCCGGGTGGTCAACATGACACCGGGCGGGGCCATGGCTGCTTCCATGACCTCCGCTGCGGGACCCTGGGCCTTGACGCCGGGCGGTACGCTGCGCTTTACCAGCAATGTGGCCGCGGCTCCCATGGATGTCCAGTTCACCGCCACCTCCGCGTCGCTGGCCGGCAGTGCGGGTCCCTTCAACCTGGACGACGGCGCAGGTGCGGGGTTGCAGCTCGTCTTGACGGTCAACGGCGTTGCCTCGGGGCCATACCAGTTCCTTGGTGCCGATTTTGCGGACCTGACCGCCGCCACGGCCGATGAAGTGGCGGCCGTGCTCAACCGCGAATTCCCGGGGATCCAGGCCTGGGTGGACGGCGGCACGTTGCGCGTGCGTACCGACCGACGCGGCGCCGGAGCGGGCTTGCAAGCCAGCGGCAGTGCGGCGGCCCCCCTGGCGCTGGATGACGACGGCCTGCAACGGGGCGGCGGTAATGTGGCCGATATTCAGGCCGTAACTCCGGCCGAAGCCCTGGCCGTCATCAATGCCGTTCTGGCGCCCCAAGGGTTGATCGTCAGCCAAAGCAACGGGCGCATCACCATTACCCATCCCACCACCGGCGTGGCGGCCGTCATTCAAATCGTTGCCACCGCCACCTCGGTGCACGCGGCCCTGGGCTGGGACACCGTAGCCCACACCGGTACCGATGGCGATCCCACGGTGGCGGCCGCGGCTGCCACGCGGGCCTTTGTCAACGGAGGGGCCGCAGCCCTGACGGTCACCGCCGGCTATCGGGGCACGGCCGATCCGGGCGCCTGGGGCGAGCAGTTGGCCATGCGCATCGCGCCCAATGCCCAAAGGGCCGGCACCTACGATCTGACGGTGCGTTCCAACGGCACCGTGGTCGAGACATGGGAAGGGCTGAACAACAGCACCGCGGCCGGCGCGCCGGGCCGTCATCCGGTAGCGGCCATCAACAACGAGTTCACCGGCTCCAAATTCATCCGGGTCACCGAAAACGCCACCGCCAATCCGGCCCCCACGGCCGCGCATGCCGCTGCCGACGCGGACGGCTTCGTGGCGCTGGAGAGCGGCCGCGACGACACCCTGTCCGGCGCGGCCCTGGACAATGCTTTCGCCGCGGCCCTGGATCGTTTCGACGTGTACCAGGTGCAACTGGTCTGCTGCCCGGAGAGCAGCAATGCCGCCTGGGTCAGCGCCGCGTTGACCCAATGCGCCAGCCGCGGGGATTGCATGCTGGTGGGCCACACGCCTGTGGGCTACGACGCCGCGGCTTCCAAGACATACGGCCAGACCTTCCAGGGAGAAAAGGTGTACGGCGCTCTGTACTTCCCGTGGATTCGTGTGGCCAATCCCATCGATCCGGTGGCGCCCATGTGGATCCCGCCCTCCGGGCACATCATGGGGGTCTATGCCCGCACCGAACGGGAGCGGGGCATCTGGAAGGCGCCGGCGGGCAATGCCGCCAAGTTGAACAACGCCCTGGAGGTGCAGTACCAGATCACTGACGCGGTGCACACCGACCTGGTCAAGAACGGCAGCGTCAACGCCGTGCGCTATCTGCCGGGGTTGGGCAACGTCATCGACAGCTCGCGCACCCTGAGCACCAGTACTATCTGGCTTTACGTGGGCA